>JACQPI010000099.1 GCA_016207585.1 Elusimicrobiota bacterium
CCCCTCGGCCTTCGCGTCCAGCACGCGGCCCAGCGCCGCGTCGAGGTCGGTCTCCATAAAGTCGAGGTAGCGGGTCTTGAGGCGCATCCGAATCCGCTGGGGGTCGACCTCGACGGCGAGGAAGGCGGCGCCGTTCATGGTCGCGGCCAGCGGTTGCGCCCCGCCCATGCCCCCGAGGCCGGCCGTCACGACCAGCCGGCCCTTGAGCGAGCCGCCGAAGTGCCTGCGCGCGGCTTGCGCGAAAGTCTCGTAGGTCCCCTGCAGTATCCCCTGCGTGCCGATGTAAATCCAGGAACCGGCAGTCATCTGGCCGAACATCATCAGGCCCTTCCGGTCCAGCTCGTCGAACACTTCCCAAGTCGCCCACCTCCCCACCAAGTTGGAGTTCGCGATAAGAACGCGCGGGGAGCCGGGATGCGTGCGAAAAACCCCGGCCGGCTTGCCGGATTGGATCAGCAGCGTCTCGTCGTTCTCCAAACCCCGCAAGCAATCCACGATCGCCCTGAAGCAGTCCCAGTTTCGCGCCGCCTTTCCCCGTCCGCCATAGACGACGAGATCCTGCGGCCGCTCCGCCACCTCCGCATCGAGATTGTTCATGAGCATACGCAAGGCCGCTTCCTGCTGCCAGCCCTTGCAGGAGATATCCCGCCCGCGCGCGGCGCGGATGAGCACAACCCCGCTTCGCTCCACGACCCTCTGAGACGCTCCTTTCGGGGTCATGAGGGGCCGAATCTCCCGCCAAGCACCATGATCTTGACCTTGGAAAGCGCTTCGCTCAAGGCCGCGTCTCCTCTGCCGTCCGGGACCTCGGAGCGCAAGCGCTCGACGCCCCTTTGGACGCCGCGGCCGGGGCGCAGCGGCCATCGGCGCTCGACCGCCCGGGCCGCGGCCAAGAGCTCGATGGCGACGATCTGCGCGGCGTGCGCGAGGACCGTCTCGAGCTTCAAGGCGGCTGCCATCCCCATGCTGACGAAATCCTCCTGATCGGCCGACGTCGGGATGGTATCGATGGAGGCGGGATGCGCCAGGACCTTGTTCTCGGAAGCCAGCGCCGCGGCGGCCACCTGCGCGATCATGAAGCCGGACTCCAGCCCCGGCTTGTCGGCCAAAAAAGCTGGAAGGCCGTGGCCGCCCGACACCAGTTGGGCGATGCGCCGCTCCGCTATATTTCCCAGCGTCGTCAGGGCGATCGCGGCGAGATCGAAGGCGGCGGATAGCGCCTGCCCGTGGAAATTGCCTCCCGATACCAGCCGCCGGCCGATGACGACGGGGTTGTCCGTCACCCCCCGCATCTCCCGCTCGACCGCGGCGACCGCGAACTCAAGCGACTCCTGGACAGCCCCGTGCACCTGCGGGATGCACCGGAAGCTGTAGGGGTCCTGCACCCGAACGTCCCCGACGCGGTGGGACTCCCGGATTTCGCTGCCCTCCAGCAGGGACCGCAACCTCGAGGCGACCCGCATCTGCCCGGGATGCGGCTTCAGACGCACGAGGGCCTCCTCATAGGCGACCGGCGTTCCGCGAATTGCCTCAAGGCTCATCGCCCCCGCGAGATCGGCCGCGGCGGCCACGAGGCGCGCTTGGAACAGGGCCAATGCGCCCACCGCCTGCATCGCCTGGGTGCCGTTGACGAGAGAAAGGCCCTCTTTCGCCTCCAGCCTCATCGGCTGGAGGCCCGCCAGGCCCAGCGCCCGCGCCGCGGACATCTCGGCGCTCCAGCGCCCGCCCGTTTGAACCCGCGCGCGACCCTCGCCCAAAAGAACAAGGGCCGCGTGCGCCAAGGGCGCCAAATCCCCCGAGGCCCCCACGGAGCCTCTGGATGGAATGACGGGAACGATGCCGCGGCTCAACAGGCGGACCAAAAACTCGACGAGTTCCGGGCGGCATCCCGAGTAACCGCGGGCCAGCTCGTTCGCCCTCAAAAAAACGATCGCCCGGGCTGTTTCCGGAGAGAGGGGCGCCCCCACGCCGCAGGCATGGCTGCGGACCAAATTGACCTGAAGCGTCCGTATCGCCTCGGGCGGAATGCGCCGGGACGCCAACTGCCCGAACCCGGTGTTCACGCCGTACACGGGTTCGCCCGAGGCGATGACGCCCTCTAGCACCCGGCGGGCCCGCGCCACTCTGGCCCGCGCGGAAGGCGGGAGGCGCGCCGCGCGACAGCCCGAGGCGACTTGAGACAAATCCAGAACGGAAACGGGACTCCCCAGCAAAAACGGTTTCATTTTCTTAATTTTAGATAATCTGCTCCTTGTGGTGAAAGGCGAAGATCAGAAGGGAAGGCAGATATGCCAATTTATGCCGGGAGGCGCTGCCCAGGTCGAATTCAAAAAGGGCGGTGGCGGCGGCCGTCGCCAGGAAAAAACAGATCATAAGCCAATGCTCCGGCCGCTTGGGCAGCCCGATAGCGCGCGCGACCGCGACCCCGAATAGGATGAAAATGGCCAGATTTTCCATGCCGGCCAGCCGCCGTCCCAAGCTTCCGGCCGCATCATAAAATCCCGGCAGAGGCATGAAAAAAGCGTAGAAAAATCCCTTGGGCATAAATTTCAAGACATCCCACCACGTCCGCAAGCGCAAATCGGGAAAAAGCTGGGTGCCGATTTCCCGGTCCATGACCCGCTTGGCGTAGACTCTCTCCAAGTCCAGTCGATAGCGCCGGAACTCCGTGATCTCCTCCGGAGTCCTGGGCACGAACGACTTCCGCTCATGATCGGACGGAAAAACACCGAGATCGTCTCTCGCAAGCCATGAATGATCCGGAGAAGCCCTGAAAACTTTCAGGAAGACAAGCTGGGAAAACGACCGGTAAACAAGCACTGTCAGCAGGCAGGCCGACATTCCGGCAAGCAGCGTCGCGCGATACCTGGAAGGACGGGCCGCCCCCGATATTCCCAAGGCGATCAAGCAAGTCAGAACGAAGCCCGCGCCATACTCCAAAAGAAGATAATTCTTGAACAACCCCAAGATAAGAAGGGAAGCGCACGCCGCCGACAGAGCCGCGGCCTGGGTTTGGTTCCTGGCGCCCATCCAGGCGCCTTTCAGAAAAGCGGCATGGCGGTCCATGGACAGAGCAACCAGGAGAATGACGGCGGCGTCTTTGGTGTTTTGACTTGTGAAATAGACATGGCTCGGCCAAACCGCCGTGAACAAGCCGAACCATCGCGCCCCTGCCAAGGGAATCAATGCCAAGGCGATGCGATACAACAGCAGCACGGCGAGCGCGGCCGCGAAGCCGTTGATAAACTTCAAAATGAGCGGCTTGCGCCCGAACAGGGAGTAGACGCCCGCCGCGCCATAATCGTAAAGGCGCTTCCCCGGGGCGACGGTCGGCATCGCGGGACGGCCCTCGCGCCAGGCCAGCACCATCCGCCAGGCCGTCTCATCATGCTCGATGGCGTCGGTGTAATAATAGCGAGGAAAGAGGGGGCGATATTCGGTGACGACCGCGGCGGCCGCCCTCAGGACAAACGCCAGAAGAAATAAAGCCGCTCCGGGTCTTTTCCATAACCAAATCATCGCGCTTCCTCAACCGCCGCTGAATCCTGCGTCCGGTACTCGGCGATTCCGGCGCCGCTTCGATCGGTCAATGAAAGACGGCAGGCCCCCAGCATCGAACTGCGGCAAACGAGACTTTCCCCTCTCGGGCCTTCGTACTCGAGCCGAGCTGTCGACTCCTCCCGCGAGGCACAGTCCCCTTCCGCGATAAAACCGTCAAAATGAACCCGGAAACTCCAACCGCCCGGCCGGCTGAAGGTCTTGTTTCGCAGACCGGCCCATAGCCCTAGAGAAACATGAAGCCGCCCCCCTTTCCAGAGGCGGGCCGACGTAACGACCGGCGTGCTCGCCGGGCCAAGACGACCCTGCGCCGAGAGGATTTCGAAACCGACCCAATCCCCGGAGGGGTCCTGGAACGTCGCATGCGCCCACCGCCATTGCCGTCCCATGCGGCGGCCCCACAAATGCCCGGCGCTTCCGGCGGCTTGCGTAAAAACGTAGCGGCGTCCATCGCACGAGGCTTCCCCCTGGAACGTCCCGCCGCCTATGACGGCCGCGTACATGGAGCTCGCGATCCCCAGGCGACCCAGAATCGGCGGGATCAATTCACCTCCCGGAACGACTTCCCGTTCGCAGCGCACGTCCCACTCGACCCCCTCCCATCCGCCTCGGGCCCGGCGGCGTTCCAAAATGTTCGCGCCGGCCCGGTACAGCGGGTCGGCGGCGGATAACGCCAGTTCCGTCTCCTTGAAGTTATAGCGGCGCTGGAACACCTCCTCTCTTTGAGCGTCGAACAAAACGAACCAGCCGGTCGCTTCGGCTCCGCCCAGCCTCTGAACCAACGAATATCGCACCCACAATGCGTTGCGGTTTGCCGGATCGTTGAGTTTCAGGAACCAGGTCTCGTAAAACGGCGCTATTCCCAAGATGCCGCGTGGCGCCCACAGATCCAAAGTCATTGAAATAATCGTCAGAAGGAGAGCGGTCCCGGTCACCTCATCATACAATATGATCCCGGCCGGGCGCGGCTTAAATTCCAGGGGCCCGCCGGGGATGCTGAAAAATTCAGGCCCAAAGGCCCATCCGATATGGGCCATTCGGCCCATGTCTCCATGCGGACCGCGGAGCTATACTCAAGTGCGGCTATGAAAATGCGCAGCCTGTGCTTGACGCTCGGCGCCCTGGCTGTTTTCTGGGCCCCCGGCCACGGCGCGGACGTCCTGCCCTGGTTTCAGACGTTCCTGTGGCAGGAACATTTTCTCTGGGACGCTTTGATGACGGCCCGCGACCGCGTCGCGCGGCAGACCGCCGATCCCCACCTCCTTCCGGTCGTGCGGGCGATCGCCCAGCAGACCGCTCAGCAGTCGGCCAACCTGCAGCAAATCCAGTTCTACGCCAAGGCCCAGCAGGACAACCTCCGCTTCGCGTTCAATCAAACGGACCCCACGCCCAGCCTGGCCACGATACGCTCGAACTTGGAGACCTTGCAAAAGGGCGTCAGCCAAATCCGCCACAACCTCTATTACCTTACCGCCCGGACCCGCATGGCGTCCTCGCAGGCGCTTCCGGATCCGGAACTGATGAAGACAGCCACCCTCCTCATCAACCAGATCCAGGCCTCGCAAATGCAGCTCAATTCCCTCTATGCGGACGCGGTGGCGGTGCAATCGCAGTTAGCGACGGAGACCTGGCTCCGCGACAAGCCGCTGCGCTATCAGGCGGACCTTCTCGTGCGCGCGACGGCCAATACGCAAGACGCCATTTTTTCGATCTACAACTCTTCCTACGAGCTGTACCTCCGCTCCAAATAGCCCTCGGTCTTGACCGCGGCCCGGAAAACCGCCAGAATGCAAGCCCATGGCCCTTTTTCTCATAGAGACTTTCCTGCTTCTTCTCTATTTCGCGAGGACAAAGATCGCCGTCTCCGCCGCCGATTGGCTCGCCTCCTTCCACGGGCATCCCACCGACTCGCCGATGACGATCGAGGGCATTTTCAGGACGGGCGCCTCCGCCCTAGGCGCGATCGGCGCGGCCGGCGGCTGGCTCCTGCTGGCCGCCCTAACGGGCCATGCCCTCTTACGAATCGCGCCCGTCAAAACGCAGGGGCGTCTCGAAAAATTTCTAGCCGCCTCCGCGCTCGGACTGGGTATTTTGGCGTCGGCGGTTTTTTTCCTGAGCATGGCGCGCATCGCCGGGACGCCGGCGATCCTGTGCCTCGGGACGCTGCTGATCGCGGCGGGCCTGCGCCGAAATCCGGGCGCGGATAACATCCTCGGCTGGATGCGCGACGGCCTGCGCCGGAGCCTCCAGGCGCTCCGAGAGATGGTCGGGAAGGATCCCGCTTCGTCGTTTTTGGGTCTCGTCATGCTGTTGTGCCTGGGGACCGCTTTTTTTCATCTCTTGGGAGCTTTGCTGCCTCCCGCCTCCTTCGATGAACTCAACTATCAGCTGGCCCTTCCCAAGCTCTATCTCCTCAATCACGGTTTTGTTTCTCTGCGTTTCCACCACCTGTCCTTCGTCCCGCAGAACATCAATTTGCTTTATCTCCTCGGACTTTCAACCGGGAATCCGTCCGCCGCCAAAATGATTTCCTACGCCCTGGGGATTTTGCTGGTCGCCACTGTTTACCTGCTGGCCAGACGGCGCCTGGGAACCCGGGCTTCTCTATGGGCCGCGGCGCTGTTTTTTCTCTGCCCCGTCATCGGCAACCAATTCCGCGTCGCGGGCTCCGATTTGGGGACCGGCTTTTTCGAGCTCCTGGGAGTCTATTGGCTCCTGCGCTGGATCGAACACAGGAAATCTTCCGCGGACCTCGCGCTAAGCTCCCTCTTCTGGGGATTGGCGCTCGGCTCCAAGTATTCCGCCCTGCCGGGATTCGCGGCCGCTTTCCTGCTGCTGCTGGCGACGGCTTTCCGGCCCGGGCTTTTCCAAATGCGCACGCTGCGCGGCGTCAAGGCCGTCCCGACGCCGCATCCTTGGGTCGTGCCGGTCTTATTTATAGTGCCCGCGACCCTCCTTTGGTCCCCGTGGCTCTTGCGCAATGTTTGGGAAACGGGCAATCCGTTCGCGCCTCTGTTGGGCGCGCTGATCCCCAGCCGGAATTTCTATTTTGCGGGCGCCTACAAACCCCTTGCGGACCATGCCACGGGAATCGGCCTTCCGAATTACTTCCCGATCCTCGGCGCCGTCGACCTAGTATCCCTGCCGTGGCGCGTGCTGACGCGGCACAACGATTTCAATCACGACCTGGGACCCGCTCTCTTGCTATGCCTGCCGCCGGCGATCCTCCGGATTTGGCGCTCGCGCGGACGCCGCCGGACGGCCGCCGAGGCCTCTTCATCCATCGCAAGCCGGGACCCCCTATCGTGGCTTTGCCTGCTCTATTGGGCGTTTTGGCTCATGTCCCCCGCTCGCATGGCGCGCTATTTCACGGCGGGTCTTGCAGTAACGATCATTTTGGCGGCCGGCTGGCTCGAACACTATCTGGCCGACAAGGAAGCGCCGCGCAAGCTATGGGCGCGCCGGCTGATCCTAGTCCCCCTTCTGATAGCTCTCACGCAGCAGTCGATGCGGATGGTGTATATCCAAAACATCCATAAGAAACCTTGGGGCTACCTTTCGGGACGCGCGTCGCTGAAAACGTATTTGGAATCCCTCCTGCCGAACTTCAGCTACGACGCGATCCGGTTCGTCAACGAACGGCTGCCTCCAGACGCCCGCGTCCTCGTTTTCGGCGACTTCAGGACCTTCTATCTCGACCGCAGCTTTCTGGCCAGCACGCCGTGGGATCACGATTATTGGCACGAGACCGTCCGAACCAGCCGGTCGGACGAGGACATCGGGGCGGCGCTTCGTCGCCTCGGCATTACGCACCTTCTGATCAACACGCGCTACCTCGCCCGGCAAACGGGCAAGCCATTACTCGGAGACTGGAGTCCCGAGGAAGGCGCCCGCGCGGCCCATTTCTTAAACCGCCGCGCGCGCCTCCTGTTTTCCGACGGCGGAGGGGTTCGCGTCATGGAGCCGTTAGCGCTCTGAGCGGCCGCCGAAGAAGATCCGAACGGAAGGCGGAATGTTCGCCAGGATTTTTCTGATTCTTTCCTGGAGCGTCTGCGCCGGCTTAAGATTGAGTTGTTGAGCGCCTCGGGAACCGAAGAACCCCCCCAGGATACTGCCCTCGATCAGGCGCATCGCATCCGCCAGTTGAACGCGCCCGGCGCCGCTGTAATAGAAGGGCACTCCGGGCAGCGGTTGGGCCGTCTGAACCAGCGAGCCCAAGACCAACCGGTCGATGAGTCCCCCGTTGGCCGAAACGACGGCCCGGGCCTCCTCCGGCGGCACGCCCTGTTTCCTGAGAGCGTTCTCGACCGACCAGTCCGCGATGCCCCGAAGCAGCTGCATGCTCGCGCAGGCGATCGGATCGCTGAAGGAAGTGCCGCGGACATGGACCCAATCCCCCGGCTTACCGAAGAGATAGAGGATCGAAGCCTCCACGATCTGCGGGATGCGGACTCCGGCGAGGCGGCTGTTCGCTCCCACTAGCCCTCCCGGCGTCGAGAAAGTCGGCGCCGAACGAAGATGGCCCAAGACCGTCTCGATGAACCCGATGGCGCTTGTGAAAGACGACCGCCATCCCAACTGGTCTTCCGCGGCGACGATGACATTGTTGTCGGAGAAAGAAGGGGTGTGCGCCTGGCTGGGCGCGCCCGGCCCCGAATTGCCCGCCGCGTTGGTGAAGATCATCCGCCATTGAGCGGCCACCGCATCGAGGAATTTCTGGAACAGGCCGTCCCAGGGCGCGCCGAAGCTGAAATTGGCGATGGTGACCCCGTGTTTTTCCACGGCGGCCGTGATCGCGAGCTTCGCCTGGTCGTAGAAGAACTTGGTGGGATCCACGCCCGGAGGGATCAGGTCCTTGTCGCCCTCGAAGCCCGGGAGATCGACCGACACCACGTAGGTGTTCATGGCCTCGGCCACCAGGGTCATGACGCCGACGACGGCGGTCGCGTGAGAGTGGATCCGCAGCACGGACGGAGGCCTCAGGATCGGGCCGGGCAGTATCGTCGAGGAAAGTGTCTCAAAAATAGACGCCACGATGTCGTCCAAAAGTCCCGCCGGTTTCGCCTTGGACTTGTCCTCCGGCTCCGATTCCCCTCCATTTAATTTTGCCTGCAGCAACGAGGCGATCTGCGTCTTGGAGTGGAAGAACTCGGAGACATCAATGTCATTCCCGGAACGGTCTATGATCCTGACATTCATCAGGTCGGGGTGGAAAACGTCCGCCAGTCCGGCGTCGGCCACGAGCAGTGGTCGCCCTTGTATCTTATTTTCGATGACTTTCCTCAACAACACATTCAGTTTAAGGTAGAGCACCGTCTCCCCAAGAGGCATGAGCCGCCAGATCCAGTTTTCTTTTTCCCAGCGGGTTAATTTGAGGAAGGAAAGGCCGTCGCGATGCGTGATCGCCTTGAAGTCGTCCTCCTCGGAGCTTTCGCCGGCCGCCGCCGGCGCCGCCTCCGAGCCGCCCATGTCGCTCAATTGCGTCCATGCGAACCGGACGGCCTGGGCCAGATCCAGAAAGTCGCGCAATTCCGCCGTGTCCGTCTTGAGAGCGGCCTCGAGGTCCGCCTGCAGCTTATTGAAATTTTGCTCCAAATACCCCCGAAGGTCGAAGAGGGGATTATTGAGATTGATTCCGACCGATTCCCGGCTTATCGGGCCGACCAATCTCCCCTCCCGCAGCAAGTTCGAGAGCGCATTCAACATTTCCGCGGTTTGATCCGGTTTATAGCTGTACCACGGGAACGCCTGACGCTCCAATATAAAGGCAAGCGCCTGCAGTTCCAGCGCGGTCAGGTCCTTCACACGCCGAATCCGCCCCTTTCTGAACCATTTTTTAGACTGGGCTTCCGTCACGTTGTCCTGTTCGAGTTTCTGCAAGAACTGAACCAAGAGGACTCCCGTCGGCGTGGCGACCGGGATGCCCTGCCGGAACGTATAAAACACCGCGTCCGGGGTCATGGAAATGCGGTGCTTCCTGCCGTCCGGCTCGACGACCGTGACAACATCCTGGGAGTTATTGAGGATGTGCGGCGGCACTCCCCAGGAGTAAAGTTTCTGCCCTTCCCGGACCGCCTCCTCGGAACCCTGAACCCCACCCTGCGGATCCAACGACCGCGAAAGCGCTTGCGTTATTTCCGGGATTTTAGACGCCCCAGTCTCGGCGACCTCAAGCCAGTGCCAGACCTCCTCGCGCGACAAGACCTTTCCTTTGCGCGAAGCGCGCCACTTGCCTTTTTCCTTGACGGACAGCTCCAGCGAGCGGCCTTGGACGTCGACTTCCTGCCGGGTCCATCGCCCGAAAACTCTGACGACGCTCTGGGCGCCTTTCTCGGCCTCTTGTTTATCGAACTGCAGCCGGAACCCGCGGGCGTAGAACCACCGCCAGGTTTTCGCGGGAATTCCACGGACCAAAAAGTCGGAGGCTTCGGGCTGCGGTTCGGCCGCCGCGCCGCCCACGCCGCCGCTCAACTGATCGGGAAATTTCCATGCGAAGGGAGAAACGGCTTCCGACGGGTTATCCTGGACCAGGGCGATGACGTCTTGCGCATGTTTGGCCAATTCGACGCGGTAGGCGCGCAGGCGCGCATTCAATTCTTCAAGGTTCTTGTCCAAGTCCTTGAGCCGGCTCTCGGATTGTTTAATCAACCCGGAGATATGCGACGCCTGTTGGTACTCGTTGCGCTCTATTCCGGCGTGAAATTGGATATTCAACTCCTGCCGAGATTGGCGCAAATCGGATATCTCTTGAGTCAGCCGCTGCCGCTCGCTCAAGAGGCTGCTCCAGGTGATTTCTCCCGCCGGTTCCGAGCCGCCCGATCTCCGGGGCGACGTCGCCGCGGGCTGAAAACCAAGCGCCTCCTGCTGCTCGGCGTCCGCCGAGTTCACGATGCCGGTCACCGAGGGAATCTCCACGCCGACGACCTGAATCTGGTCTTCCGGCATCACGCCGGAAAGAAGAAACACGCCGTTTCCGAGCGCGCGCTCGCCGCCCTCTTCCGTCAGGTCAAAACCGCGAGATTGCAGTTCCCGGACGATCTCTTGAAGCCCCCGCCGGGCGTCCTCGGCGTTCGTCAAAGTCACCTCGATGGTGACCGGAACCCACTGGATCGCATGGGGCCGATTTTGCAACTGCATACCCGCGGCTGGAACCGCCGAAGCGCCCCCGTCGAAGCCGGAACCGCCCGTCCCGCCGTCAAAATGTAGGAGGCCCGTTTGATAGGCGGCGAAGGCTCCGACTTTTCCATGGATCGCTCCGGGCATGCGCAAAAAGGTGATCGCGTGCTGCAGTCCGCGGGCAACCGATGAGACCGCCGCGCCCAAGCCCTGTTCCCCGCCGTCTCGGCGAGGGATTACATCGGAGAGAACCTTCCTACCGCCTCTTGGGATGGGATCCCGCACGGCGTCGCCGAGGACGGCCGTTCGGCTTACGTCCCGCTTGGGGAGAGTCGCGTGGGGCGACGCCAAAACCGGCAACGCCTCCATCCGCATCGGCTCGGATTGCAACACCGGATTTACGACCTTGAGTTGCGATAAATTTACAGAGCCGGGCAGTGCGGAGACGCCGGCAGGCCTGGTCGCCGCGGCCTCTACCTGGGGCGTAACCGCGCGGGCGCCCGCTTTCAACTGCGCCCACGCGGGGAGAACGCCGGAACCCGGAGCCGTCGCGATCAAACTCGCGCACAAGACGCATCGGAGCAGTTTCTCAAAGCAACCCATGAATGATCTCCTCATAAAAAAGTCGAACCAAGCCTTCGACTGGAACGAGACCAGGATAGCGCGAAAAGATTCCGGATCACAACGGTCCTTGGGGACCCCAAGGCGCCGGAAAAATGCCCACCTCCATTTGGGCCCAAGGGCCCCCTTTGTTGCTCATTCAGAGTTGCTACAATCATGACGATGACGTCCTTCTATTTTCTGGCCTTTCTCTGCGGCGCGCTCATGACGGCGCTTTGGGTGATCCTCCAGAAACTCTATACCCTTAAGATCCGCACGGCGACCATCCCCGTGGCGCCTTTAAGGGCCGAGCCCGCCTCCTATTTCGAGGAGCTTCGGGGCCTGTTGTCGGCGCTGCAGGACTATCCGATCTCCCAGTCCGACACCGCGTCGCGAGAGGACTTTTGCAAATTATTGATCGAGAAGGTGCGGCGGCTGACGGAAGCCGACCGCGGGCTCGTCCTGCTATGGGACGCGGACCTCTGTACCCTGCGGGTGGGCGCCGGCGTCGGCTATGGGCCCGTGGAGCCTTCCAAGGAAGCCTGGCACCGGGATGATCTCGTGAATGCGGTCTTCGCCTCCGGCCGGACGGAGCTGCGCCAAGGAGCCGGCGGCCGCTTGACGGCCGTGCTGCCGCTCGCCGCAAAATCCAGCCCCTCGGGAGTACTGAGGCTGGAGGGAATCCGCGCCTCGGAGGAAACCTGCCGGCTCCTATTGCCTATCCTCGCCGGCGAGGCGGCGGCAGTGCTGTATCACCTCAACTTGTTCGACCACCTTCAAACCTTCCACATCGAGATGGTCGAGACCTTGTATCGCACCGTCAACGCCGGAGACTCGCGCGCCTCGACGCACGCCGAGGAGACCCGTTCGCGCGCGAGGCGCCTCGCCAAGGCCATGAAGCTTCCGGAACCCGTCGTCCGCCACGTGGAATACGCCGCCCTTCTCAGGGGGGTCGGGAAAATCGGCGTGGATCAGGCGATTCTCAACAAACCCGGGAAGCTGACCAACGAGGAATACGAGAAGATAAAGAAGTACACGACGATCGGCCACGAGCTCCTGAAGCGCGTCAAGCTGCTCGCTCCGGCCGCGAAAATGGTGCTCCACCACCAGGAGTGGTTCGACGGCCGCGGCTACCCCGAAGGCCTCCGCGGGGAGCACATCCCGCTGGGAGCGCGCATCATAGCCGTGATCAGCGCCTGGGAGGCGATGCGGACCGACCGGCCGTACCGGAAAGCCCTGGAGCCCGAGGCCGCGATCGCGGAATTGGCGCGCGCCGCGGGGACCCAATTCGACCCGGCGGTCGTCGAGGCGTTTCGCCAAATCGAGGAGGAACGCCGGTTCGAGGATCGCGCCCGACCCGGCGGCGACACCCCGGCCCCTCGTCCGCTCGGGCCCCGATAACCCGAACATGCTCTACATCGTCCCGACTCCCTTGGGCAACCTGGAAGATATCACATCCCGGGCGGCGCGAATCCTCCGGGAAGTTCGAGCGATCCTCTGCGAGGACACGCGACGGACGCACGCCCTCCTGTCTCACTTCGGGATTCACACGCCGATCCTCCATTACGATGACCGCAACGCGCGCACCCTCCACCAGAGCCTCGATCGGCTCAAGGCGGGCGAGGATTTGGCGCTGGTCTCGGACAGCGGTACCCCCGTCATTTCGGATCCCGGCTTAAATATCGTTTCCCTGGCGCGCCGGCAGGGCATCGCCGTCACGTCCCTGCCGGGCCCCTGCGCGGTCTCGGCCGCGGTGGCCGGCTCCGGGCTTCCCGGGGACTCTTTTATTTTCCTGGGGTTTCTCCCGCGCAGCCCCGCCCGGCGCAGGCGCGCCCTCAAGGACGCGGCTTCCCTAGGCAAGACGATCGTCGTCTACGAATCTCCGGAGCGAATCATCGATCTGCTCGATGTGGCGACCGAAATCCTGGGCGCCGACCGCCAGGCCGCGATCGCCCGGGAAATCAGCAAGAAATACGAGGAGTGGCTCTCCGGAACGCTGCGCGACGTGCGGCGGCAGTTGGGCGAGAAACCCTCCATGCGCGGGGAGTTCGTCGTCGTGCTCCATCCGAAATCGGCTCCGCATCTCCACGCCAAGGAACCCCTTCATGCCCGCTAAGATCATCCATGTCCCGCCGGGCGGGTCTCTCGAACCGGCAACGCTCGAGGAACTCGCCGCGGCCCTGCGATCCTGCAAGATCGCCGCCTTCCCCACCGACACGGTGTATGGTCTGGGAACCACCGGTCTCGTCAAGGCGGGCCTTCGAAAGATTTACCAGATCAAGGGGCGCGACGCTATGAAACCACTGCCCATTTTGGTACATTCTAAAGAAGAGGCCCAACGGTGGGCGCAGTGGCCCCCCCTGGCGGAAGCCCTGGCGCGAAGATTTTGGCCGGGCGCCCTCACTCTGGTGCTCAGGCCGACCGCCGAAGGACGCATATTGACCTTTCCGGAATTCCCGACCGTGGCGCTGCGCGTTCCGGCTCATCCCATCGCCCGGGCGATTCTGGAGGCCGCGAAGGTTCCCCTGGCGTCGAGCAGCGCCAACCTCTCCGGCAGCCCCGCCATGAGCTCCGGGACCGAAACGGCGGAGATCTTCCTCGACCTGGCCGACTTCGTTGTGGACGCGGGCTCCGTCCCCGGCGTCGAGTCCACGGTCGTCGACGCGACGGGAGAGACGCCTCGCGTGCTGCGCGTCGGCCGGTGGAGCCGCGAGGAGATACTGCAGTCCGCGCCGCAAAACGCATGAAAGCGCTTTTTGTCTGCACCGGAAACAGCTGCCGCAGCGTCATGGCGGAGTACCTTTACAATTATCTCGCCCGCCGGGAAAGCCTCGATCAATGCCATGCCCGCTCCTGCGGCATCGCGGCCCAGCCCTCCTTCCAGGTTCCCAATTTTGTCAAGAAAGTCCTCGCGGCCCGTGGAATTTCCGATATCCAGCACACCCCCCAGCTTGTTTCCCGCTTCCTGGTCGAGTGGGCCGACGCGGTCTATCCGATGACTCGCAGCCACCTGGAGGTTCTTCAGGAGATGTATCCGAATCATCGCGACAAGATGTTTCTGTTTCTCCAAAAGGCTGACATGGGCGCAAAGGACGTGGAAGATCCCATCGGCCGGTCCGAGGAAATGTACGAGACGTGCTGCCGCACGATCGAACAAGGCGTCCAAGGTATCTTAAACCATGTCAAGTCGGCTACAAACCCAAGACCCTGACGTATACGAAGCGATCCGGGGAGAAAACCGGCGCCAAACCGAGAACCTAGAGCTCATCGCCTCGGAAAATTACGTCTCCTCGGCCGTCCTGGAAGCGCAAGGGTCGATCCTGACCAACAAATACGCCGAGGGTTACCCGGGCAAGCGCTACTACGGGGGGTGCGGCTTCGTCGACATCGTGGAAAACCTGGCCATCGAACGGGCCAAGAAACTCTTTTCCGCCGAACACGCCAACGTCCAGCCCCACTCCGGGACCCAAGCGAACATCACCATGTACCTGTCGGTCCTGCAGCCGGGCGACTCGGTTCTCGCGCTGAGCCTCGCCCACGGCGGGCACCTGTCCCACGGGCATCCCCTCAATTTCTCCGGCCGTTTTTTCAAAATCGTCCCCATGAGCGTTCGGCGGGATACGGAGACCCTCGACTACGAGGAGGCCCAGCGCCTGGTCGCGGAGCATAAGCCCAAGATGATCTTCGCCGGCGCCTCCAATTACTCGCGCGTGTTCGATTGGGCCCATCTCAAGCGCATGGCGGACTCCGTCGGCGCCTTCTTCGCGACCGACATCGCCCATTACGCCGGGCTGATCGCGGCCGGGGTATATCCCTCGCCGGTGTCGCTGGCCGATTTCACGACCCTAACGACCCACAAGACCTTGCGCGGCCCGCGCGGAGGGCTGATCCTCTGCAAGGCCGCCCACGCGCAGGCGGTCGATAAGGTCAATTTTCCCGGAAATCAGGGCGGCCCCCTCATGCATGTGATAGCGGCCAAGGCGGTCTGCCTCGGCGAGGCCCTGAAACCCGATTTTCGCCGCTACCAGGAACGCGTCATCGCCAACGCCCGGCGACTCGCCAAGAATTTGGAAACCTGCGGCTACCGCATCGTCTCCGGCGGAACCGACTGCCACCTTTTCTCCCTCGATTTGCGCCCCAAGAACCTGACCGGCAAGGAGGCGGAGGAGGCGCTGGACAAGGCGGGCATCACCGTCAACAAAAACGCGATACCCTACGACCCGCAAAAACCGTTCATCGCCAGCGGGATCCGGATCGGCACCCCGGCGGTCACGACCCGCGGCATGGGAGAGCCTGAAATGGACGTCATCGCCGGCCTGCTGGATGACGCGCTGCTCCACAAGAGCGATGAAGCCTATTTGCGCGGCCTGCGCGACACGGTGCGCGCCCTATGCGCTCGCTTTCCAATCCATGGGCTGGAACCGGCCATGCAACGGTGATGGTGGCGCACACCCCCTCATGTCAAACAAGAAAAACCCGAATCCCCGCAAAATCGCCGGCGCTCGAAAAGCTCCCGAGCCGAGCCGAATCGCGGTGATCGGAGGCAGCGGGCTCTACGCCATGGAAGGCATCTCCAACGTCCGCAAGATCCGCGTTCGCACTCCTTTCGGCGATCCCTCCGATGCGATCATCCTGGGAAGAGTCCAAGACGTCTCGTGCGCTTTTCTGCCCCGCCACGGCCTGGGCCATCGGGTGCTTCCCTCGGAAATCAACGGGCGCGCCAACATCTGGGCCTTAAAATCGCTTGGGGTGGAACGGATCATCGCGGTCGGGGCGGTCGGCTCGCTCCAGGAGAAGTTGGCGCCCCGGCATTTCGTTTTCCCCGACCAGCTGGCTGATGAAACGAAGGGCCGCCGCTCCACCTTCTTCGGCGAGGGGATCGTAGCCCACGTCGCCTTCGCTCACCCTTTTTGCGAGACTCTCTCCGGCCTGCTCTACGACTCGACCCGCGAACTGGGCATCCCCGTCCACCGCGGCGGCACCTACATCTGCATGGAGGGCCCCGCGTTCTCGACGAAGGCCGAATCCGCCATGCACCGCCAGTTGGGCTACTCCATCATCGGAATGACCGCCGTTCCCGAGGCCAAGCTCGCCCGGGAGGCCGAGATATGCTACTCCACGATGGCCGTGGTGACCGACTACGACTGCTGGATAGAGAACGAGGAGGTTTCGGTCGAGCAAGTCATCGGAAATCTTTCCGCCAACGTCGACAACGCCCAACGGGTCATCGCCAGGGTTCTGCCGCGCTTGAACGCCGCGCCGAGGAACTGTCCTTGCGCGCTCGCGGCGGCCGGGGCCGTCTTCACCCGGCCGGGATCGATCCCCCCGAAAGCGCGCAAGCGCCTGGAGTTGATCGTCGGTAAATATCTCCCACACTGATGCCTCCCCCTAGAACCGTCAAACACGCCTCCGTCAAACCGGGTCGCCCGCCCTCGGCGAAGAACCACCTGGAACTTCTGCGGCGCATGCCCAAGGCGGACATTCATTGCCATCTCGACGGCTCCCTGCGGCCCGCCACGGTGCTGGAACTGGCGCGGGAACGGGGCGTGAAGCTCCCCGGCGACAGCGTCGAGGAGATCACCCCGCACGTCCAGGTCGCCCCGACGTGCCGGTCGCTGCGCGAATTCTTGGACGTCTTCGACCTGATCGTGCCCCTTTTGCGGGACGCTCCCGCCCTAGAGCGGATCGCCTATGAATTGTGCGAGGATTGCGCCCTAGAGAATATCCGCCACGTCGAGGTGCGCTACGCGCCCGTCCTAAACGCCACCGCCCGATTCACCGTGGATGACACCATCGAAGCCGTCCTCCGGGGTCTCTCCAGGGGACTCAAGGACTTCGGAGTCACCAGCGGCGTGATTTTGTGCCTGTTTCGGTCGCACGGTCCCCAGGAAAACCGCCGAGTCTTCTCCGCGCTCAAGCGTTTCTTCAAGCCGGCCAACGGCCTTTCCAAGCCCGGAGTCGTGGGAATGGACCTCGCCGGAGACGAGGCGCGCTATCCCACGATGGAGTACGCCTCTTTCTACGAGGAAGCCCGCGCCCGGGGAATCCGCACGACCTGCCACGCGGGAGAGACGGTCGGGACCGCGAACCTCCAGGCCGCATTGGCCCTGGAGGTTCACCGGATCGGACACGGCACTCACCTCATGGAAGACGCGCGCCTGCTCAAGGAAGTCGTCCGGCGCAATATCCCGCTTGAGATTGGAATCACGTCGAATGTCCGGACTAAGACGGTCCCGGACCTGCGTTCCCACCCCGCGCGCCGCTTTTACGACCAAGGCGTCCCGATCACCCTAAACACCGACGACCGCGGCGTCATCGGCATCGACCTGACCCACGAGTACGAAGCGGCGCTCGAGCTCGGTTTTTCCGTGCAGGAGCTCATGGCGCTCTCCCTGAAGTCCGTCGACCATCTATTCTTGCCGGCGGTGGACCGAGATCGGTTGCGGAAAAAATTCACCAAAGAGCTCGAATCCCTGGGAAGCGCGCCATGAACCTCAAGCCTTACGCGACGCTGATCCAAGCGGCCAAAGAAGCTCAAAAGATGGCCTATTGCCCTTACTCCCGCTATCCTGTCGGCGCGGCGGTCCTGACCCAATCTGGGAAGATATTCGCCGGCTGCAACATCGAGTCCCTGACATTGATCAGCCATGTCTGCGCGGAACGAGCCGCCATATACAATGCTTTCAGCCATGGCGAACGGGGCATCCGGATCGTTTGCACTATTTCCCGCAACTCTCTTCCTTGCGGAACATGCCGACAGATGATCGAGGAATTCGGCTCGCCCAAAACCCGGGTTCTTTCGCTCTTATCGCATCCCCCCTCGGGAAAGTTGAAAATCGTCAAAACAACCATTGCAAAATTACTGCCTCATTCCCACACGGCTAAACAGCTAAAAAAACCACGCTTATGACCACCGAACAGTTGGAGCAGATTCTTCACTGGATGAAGTCGACGGACCTTGTGGAGCTATCCTACAAACGGGGCGGCAAGGGGTTTGAGTTCCGGCTGGACTCGGCCGCGGCGTTCGGCGCGGCGGCGTTCGGCGCCTCCTCCTTGGTATCGATCGCGTCTCCCGCGGTCGGTTTTTTCCGGTTCAGCCCCGCCGGTGCGCCGCGCAAAGCGGTGGAAGGCAGGGCGGTCGAGGCCGGGCAAAAATTGGGCCTCGTCGAAACGGAGGGCGGTCCCGAGGAAGTGACGGCCCCGCGCGCCGGACGGCTTGTCAAGGTCCTGATCCATGAGGAGGGCGCCGTCGAATACGGCCAGCCGCTATTTTTGCTCTCGGCCGCATGAAAATCCTCATTGCCAACCGCGGGGAGATCGCGGTCCGCGTCATTCGCGCTTGCCGCCAATTGGGACTTAAGTCGGTCGCGGTCTACTCGCAGGCGGACCGGGAATCCATCCATGTGGCTCTGGCGGACGAGGCGGTTTGCATCGGCCCCGCACCCGCCCGGGAGAGCTATCTGCGCATCCCCGCCGTCCTCTCGGCCGCGCGCGTTACGAAAGCCGAGGCGATCCACCCAGGCTACGGTTTTTTGTCGGAAAACGCCGATTTCGCGGCCGCCTGCGCGGAGCGCAAGATTTTGTTCATCGGCCCTCCGGCCGACGCCATCCGCAAGCTCGGGTATAAGTCCACGGCCAAGGCCGTCGCCCGGGAAGCCGACGTCCCGATCGTTCCCGGCACTCGGAACTGCGTGGACGCCGAAACGCTTTCCCAAGCCCGCGCGATCGGGTTTCCCGTAATGGTCAAGGCCGCCGCGGGAGGCGGCGGGAAGGGGATGCGCCTGGTGCGCGACCCGGAACGTCTCAAGCACGAACTGGAAGCCGCCAGCCGGGAGGCTCAAGCCGCCTTCGGCGACGGGGCCGTCTACATCGAGAAATTCATCGACCGACCCAGGCACGTGGAGGTGCAGATCCTCGCCGATACCCACGGGAACGTCGCCGCGCTGCCCGAACGCGACTGCACCGTGCAACGCCGCCATCAGAAACTTATCGAGGAATCCCCATCCTCCGCGATCACGCCTAAAACCCGCCGCGCGATGCAGGAGGCGGCGGTCCGGCTGGCCCGCGCCGGCCGCTACGTCAACGCCGGCACGGTGGAGTTCCTTCTGGATCGCGGCGAGAACTTCTATTTCATCGAGGTCAACACTCGCCTCCAGGTGGAACATCCCGTGACCGAATCGGTGACGGGCCTGGACCTGGTCGCGGAACAGATCCGCATCGCCCTGGGAGAAAAACTCAGCTTCGATTCCAAACGATTCAGCCAACCCAACGGCCACGCGATCGAGTTCCGAATCAACGCCGAGGATCCCGACCGGAGCTTCGCGCCTTGTCCCGGGACGATCGAGGGGCTCCGACTGCCCGGCGGCCCCGGCGTGCGCGTCGACACGCATCTCTACGCGGACTACACGGTTCCAAGCTACTACGACAGCCTGCTCGCCAAGCTCATCATCAGCGCCCAAGATCGCCCGACCGCCCTGGCCCGGGGCCGCGGCGCGCTCGGAGAACTCCGGATCGACGGAATCTCGACCACCGCCTCCTTTCACCGGAAAGTTTTGGATCACCCGGACTTTATATCGGGAACCGTCGACACCAGCTTCGTGGATCGCCTGCTTCAGGAGCCGCCCAATGCCAAAGACAAAAATGAAAGACAGCATTCGCGAACAGCTTGAAGACTCCTCCCGCACCATATCGTCCCTGACCGAGCAGTCCGCTCTGATCGAGGCGATGGCCCTGCGACTCACCCAAGCCTACCGGAAAGGGAACAAGATTTTGACCTTTGGAAACGGCGGTTCGGCCTGCGACGCGCAAAATTTCGCCGACGAGTTGGTCGGACGCTTGCGCCGCAACCGCCCTCCCTTGCCGGCCGTGGCCCTCACCGTCAACACGGCGGACCTGACTTCCATCGCCAACGACTTCGGCTACGAGACGGTGTTTGCCCGACAACTCGAGGCCCACGCCAAACCGGGCGATATCGCGGTGGCGATCTCCACGAGCGGCAACTCGCCCAACGTATTGAAGGCTCTCGATGCCGCCAAGAAACTCGAACTGACGACCCTCGGCCTGACCGGGGAGACCGGCGGAAAGATGAGATCGCTGACGGACCTCTGCCTATGCGTTCCCTCCCGCACCGTGGCGCGCATCCAGGAGGCGCACATCACGGTCATCCAGATCCTCTGCGACATCGTCGAAGGGTCCCTCTTCCCCGACGCGCCCAAGGCGCACTGACGATGTCCCCATTCCCCACGCGCAAGCTCGTCTCCTGGAGGAGCCTAAGCGCCCTGCGGCGAGCCTGGTCGAGGCGGCGCAAGCGCGTCGTCTTCACCAACGGGGTCTTCGACATCCTGCATGCAGGCCATGTGGAATTTCTGGAAAGGGCGCGGAACCTGGGAGACGCCCTCGTGGTCGGGATCAACACCGACGCCTCGGCGCGGAGGCTGGAGAAAGGTCCCGGCCGCCCTTTCAACCGGCTCAAGGACCGTGCGCGCGTCCTCGGGGCGCTGGCGTGCGTCGACGTCATAGCTCCGTTCTCGCACGACACGCCGGAAACGCTCGTGCGCCTGCTCCGACCCGATATTCTGGTCAAAGGCGCCGACTACCGGTCCCATGAAGTCGCGGGGCGGCAACACGCCGGGAAAACCGTCCTTATCTCCTTGAAGAAGGGGTACTCCACGACTTCCCTGGCCGCGCGCATACGCCGCGGCGCGCCGTAACCGCTCCCATGCCGAAGCGAGGAGTCCCTCGAACTCCGCGAAAGGTCACGAATGCCCGGAAGCCGGGCGCCGCCAGCCTGCGGCGGGCGCGCTGGAACTCCTGCCTGATTCTTCTTAACGGCGAGTTGGGCGACCCAAAGACGGTCCGCCGGCTGGCGAATGCGGGGGCGCCGCTTTTGTGCGCCGACGGCGGGGCGCGCCACGCCGCCGCGCTCGGCCTCGAACCCAACCTCGTCCTCGGCGATATGGAC
>JACQPI010000103.1 GCA_016207585.1 Elusimicrobiota bacterium
AGGGACGGCGCCCTCGGAAACAACATCCGAGGACAGCTGTCCCCGAAATATATTTTCGGGGGCGCGAGAGGAGGACGACCCGCGCGCCGAATTATCGGTGAAATCGGCGCGGCCGACCAGCGTCTGGTCCATCGAGGCCCACATCCTCGATAAGGCGCGGTTGGACTCGGCCGAGACAAGGCTCCCCACCGCCCAGCGCCACTGCACGTAGGCGTCGCGCAGGTCCTGCTCGGAGAGATGTCCGTTGCGGCGGCCGGCGATCGCCCAGGCGAGGTGGCGCGCCGAGCGCCTGGCCTCCGGTTTCAAGTCCTCCGAGGCCGCTCCCCATGCCTTCTCCCGGGCCGCCTCCCGGTGCGCCGTGAGAGCCACCTCCCGGTAGAGCTGCCGGATATGGCGGATCGTCGCGGCGTCTTCCAACACGACCGCCCGGCCTGCGTGCTTGGAGGAGGGGTCGCGCAGGACGATGCGGCCCGTGGCGCTCGCCCCGAGGATCTGGTTGGCGAGGTGATCCTGCACCTGGGCTCCGACGGATACCGTCATGCGCTCGATGAAGGGGATGAAATTCACCAACGACCGCCGCCCACGCCCCACGGCGGCGCGGATATCCTGCTCGTCGAGTTGATGGAGCACGCGCGTCAGGCGGTCCGGGGAACCCAGAGCCGCGCGCACCTCCTGGAGGAGCCCATCGAGGCTCGCGGCGCTCAGGTTTTCCAAGGGGGCGGGGAGCGCTTCATTGGGAGAGCGCCCCGTCAGCATGTTGTAGCGGATGCGGGCCTGGGCCAGCCGCGCTTCGGCCGCCGCCAGCCGCGCCTCTCCCTCCCGCTGAAGAACCCCGGGGGGAGCTCCCAACGCCTGGTCGCGCGCCATCCGCATCTCCGCCTGGACCCGCTCGATTTCCGCCAAGACCGACATCAGCGCCTTCGCGTCGTCCACCAGGCGCAGCTGGAGCCGAAGCCCCGTCTCCACGAGCTCCGTCACCTTCTTGTCGCGCAGCTCTTTAGGGATCTTGGACAGGGTGACATCGGTGGCGGTGCCGGTCGCGAATCCGCCGCCCAGGGCGCGCTCGGGGACCTCCTGGCCGACCGGGCGCGTCACGAAGCCGATCTGCCCTCGGGTGCGCACGTTCGAGAAGAGGGCGCCCGCCCGGTCGAGATCCGCGATCTGCTTCGAAAGCTCCCCGGCGTTCTGAGTCAGGAGGCGCGAGCCGAGGTCATGGAAGAAGACCTCCTTCAAGTCCGCGACCGACCGGGAATCGGGCGCTTCGTTCTTGAAGAAATTCTCGAGATCCTTGTTGAAGTCCTCCAATGCGGCCCCGCCCTGCATCTCCTTGGCCGCGCGGCGCGCCACGAGCCGCCACAGCTCCGTCGCGGTGAAAGAGGTATTCGTACCAAGAATCAGCCGTCTCTGTTCGCCCGGGTGGCGCGAGCCGTACCCCAATTCCACCTGGGTGCGGTTGCCGATCTGCTTGGTGGCGCCTATGTAATAGGTGTTTTGGTCGGCTACTATGCGCCCCTGGGCGTTGAAGACGATGCCCGGGCCGGGCAGGTTGACGGTGACTTGGTCCTGGAATGTGTCGAACTTCTGGCCGAGCTCCCCCGTCGCGCGGTTCGAGACGACCGCCCAGGGCTTTCCCTGGGCGTCGCGCAGCGAGAAGCCCTTCAGGACGGAAAGCCCGACCGACTTCTGCTCGATGTCGAACGTGCCGCGCTGGCGCGCGAAGAAGAGGTCGAGGTTGAAGGCCTCGTCGGAGTGGAGGAACTTGGCGACGTCGAGATTGAGCTCTGCCTGGCGGCGGGAGTAGCGGCTGTTTTGGCCCTCCCCCGAGATGATGAAGTCCCGGTTGAGCGCCTCGTCGAAGCCGGTGAAATCCAAGTTGAGCCTCTGCAGGAAAAACCGCGGGTCGCTGATGAACATCTCCTGCTCTTTGGCGCTCAGGCGCAGCACCTCGTTGAGTCGGACCGAGGTCTTGAAGCTCCCGCCGACCATCGAGAGCTGATCCCGCGCGCTATTGAGGGGATGGTCGGCGAAGGCGATCACCCCCATATAGAGGCGGTCGCCGAAGAGCATCATCGCGAAATCATCGACGACCGATATCCGGTTGCCGCGGACCGTCGAGAGGACCTTGATGTCGGGCGGGTAGTCGGACAAAAACCGCTCGAGGTCGATATTCAGATTATTGACGTAGCCCTTGCCCTGGGTCTCCAGATGAGCCCCGATCGCGCGCACGCCGGAGGGCGCGCTCTCGTCGTTGGCGGGGTTCATGATCTGGTACCCCACGACGTTGACGTTGGTGTTTCCGAACCTGGCGATGTTGCCGAGCCCCGTGTAGCGGGAGGTCGCCACGCCGCCAGGGACCGAGAATTGATTGCGGTACACCAGGTAAAAACCGTCCGCCCCGTCGCCCAGATCGATGAATTGGGAGCTCGCCATCAGCTCGGCCAGCCGGGAGGGATCGGCCAGGATTTGAGAGCGCATGCCCTCCAGGCGGCTCAATGGAAACTGGTTTCTCAGCGAGGAAAGCAGCCGGTCGACGAAATGCCGCAGGCCGGCCTTCGGGACGACCAGGGCATGCGCCCTATCCATGTCGGAAGTCCCGCCGAAGAGCCACGTCCCCGCGTGCGGCAGGGCCTTTTCGATCTTCCCGGCCAAATCGGGCGGCAGGCTCCAGGGATCGATGCCCTCCAGGACTTTCTGGAGCTCGTTTTGTTTTTCCTCGATCGAGCCCACGACCGCCCCCAGATCGTCGTCCGAGAGCTTATATTGTGCCAGAGCATCCCGGTACTTGAGGTTCTCCCTCAAGACCGCCGAAGTCTGGTCCTGAATCGCTTCCAGCGCCTGGATCGTCTGCTTGTTGACGCTCTCATACGGGCTGTTGAGCTGGTCATGCCACCTCTGGAGCTTGCGCTTTTGGGCTTCGAAGCCGTCGTAGGCCTTCTTCAGGGAGTCGCGCATGCGCAGCGCCAAATCGAGCTCCTTGTCGATCACCTCGACGGAGCTGTCGTAGATTTCGTCCATCGCGCCGTAGTACTCCGATATCTTGGGGATCGTGTCGTTGACCGCCTCCTTGTCCCACGAGATCTTCAAGTCGTAGAAGTCCGCGGCGGCCTTCGTGAGGTCGCGCAACTCCGAGAATATATCGATCTTTCGCTGGAGCACCCGGTCGCCGGGCTCGTTGGAGCCGTTGATGTACTCCCGGTCTCGATTCAAATCATCTATCGCCCGGTTGAGGGCCGCCTCCCCCCATCCCAGAATCTTCTTCACCTTCGGGATTCGCGTGTTGATCCACTCTTGCGACGACTCGACGACCGCGTCGGAATAAAGGTAGCGCGCCAGGGCGAGGGCGGCCGAGGTCTTCCCGGAGGCCTGCCGGCTCGACTCGACGAGCCGCCGCCCCACCTGCAGGGCCAGGACAGCCACCTTCGCGTCGTCCGTGAGCTCCACGCGGCCCTGATCCCCCGAGGCCGGGATTCCCTCGTCTTTGCTTCCAAGGGACGGGTCGCCGGCCTTCTCCTTGTACTCGTTGCCGATCTGGGTCAAAAGGTCCCCCAAATTCTGGAGTGTCTCCGCGTTCTTGAGCCTTTCCAAAGCATCCTTGCTGTCCTTGCCGGAGCCCTCGATGTTCGTGGGCAGCTGGAATTCGGGACGAAGCAGGTTGAATTTGCCGCCGGTCAGTTGCTCGATCTCGGCCAGTATTTTATTGCTCTCTCCAACCGCCGCGTTGAATTCGCCCGCGCGCTGAGTCTTCTCGGCCGAGTACTTTTCGATCTTATCGTAGAGGCCGAAGGGTTGCGTCTCCCCGTAGAGCTCCTCGGTCTTGTTCAAGTTCTTGGTGATGCGATCCTCGACTTCCTGCTTGAGCTCCAATATGCCCTTATGATGCTTCCCGTTCTCGTCGTAGCCGTCCAGGGACTCTCGGTAATGCCTCTCCTTCGTGTCGATGCCAGCCAACTCCGCCTGGACGTCGCCCGCCGGAGCGCCGTTGGAGATGAGCGCCCGGGGCAGGTCCTTGTCGAACCCGTCGCGGACCGAGGCGCGCAGGTCGATTTGCGCGTCGAATAGCCTCGCGTACTTGTCCCCCTTGGGATCGACCGATTCGATCTGCTTCTTCTGAAACTTGATGAGGCCCGTCTCCGGATCATCGAACAGCCGCAGGCCCGTCTCGGCGGCCGGCCGGAGCATTTGGAGCAAATTGCTCTTCCGGGCAAAAAGCGCGTTGCGATCGGCCTCCGAGCGCGCGCCCTTGAGATAGGCCTCGTCCAAGTCGACGTCCGCCAAGACGCCCCTCTCGGCCTCCAAGACGACCTCCAGGGCCGCCTTCACGCGCGGCAGGAATATATTCTTGGCGTCATGGATCGCCTCTACCTCGGCATCCGCCTTGGCCCACAACGTCGCTTGGCGCGCCGCGAAGGGGAGAAGTTCAACGATAAGAAGCATCCGCATCTTGGCCTGAAAGACGGCGTCGGAATCGTCGTTAGGGAAACTCACCTTCCTGAGCTTGGCGGAATAGGTCTTCAGGACGTCGATCAGGGAATCTATGTCGTTATCCGGCAAAAGCGGCAGCTTCTCGCCCCCGGTGGAGGCCTGATTGACCTCCTCGACAAGCTGGTTGAATCCCGGAACGCCGCCCGAGCCGGCCAGGATGTCGCGCAGGCGCGCTTTCGCCTCGTCTTGATTTTTCCGGCTGAGCGCCAGCCAGTCCTCCAAAAGGACGGGATGGCTGTCCCCGAAATCATCTTCCTCGAATTGCTTGTCTTTCGCGGGGTCGGACGATTTGAAGCCGCGGACCAAGCGCCTATTGATATCATCAAGACGGTCCTGGTGGTCCCTGATCTTCTCCCGCCAATGGTCTCTTCGCGGATTCAAGAGACTCTGGATGAACCAATCGACGCTCTTCCCGGATATTTTGTCGGACGGCGGGTCCGGGACTCCCGGGATTTTGATGATCAAAAGGCCAATGTACTCGTCGGGAACGTTCGGCGGGTGGCTGAGTTTTTCGATCCCCTCATCTATCTTCTTCACCAGGTCCTGGGTCTCCTTGAGCTGGGCATTATATTGATCGAGGTTGGCATAGTCGGGGTCCCCCGGCTTGCCGTGGGTGCGCCACTCGACGAGCCGAGGCAGAAGCGCCTTGAGCCGCTGATACTCGGCAAGAGCGCTCCCAGGCTCCGGCTGACCGTTGCTGTCCCGGGTGCCGTCCTGGCTATCGAGCGTGCCGAGAAACTCATTCCAGCCGGTCCGTATTGACTCGATGCGCGTCACCGCGGCGGCGGCCTGGTTATGGGAGGTGAGAAGGTCCGCCTTCTGGGTCTCGTCCTCCTGGACGTCGCCCTTGGCCTTCTTGGTCCATTCCTCCGTCCTGTCCTGGTTCGCCTGGGCCCGGGCGCGGTCCTGGACCGCCGTCTCGCGGTGGCTCTGGAGGCCCTCGATATGCCGGTCGTTCAACTCCTGGGCGCGAAGGATCTCACCCAGGGCGCTGCGGAGCGTGCTGATCGCGTAGAGGTAGTCGTGGACCGCCTTGGCGCGGGCCTTCATGCCTTGGAACTCCATCATCAGCTTGCCGTCGTTGCGGCCCCACCGCTCCTTATTCCAAGCCTGCTGAGCCGTCGCCAGCGTCTTGCCGTCGGAGTCGCGCTTGGCCAGGCTCTCCTGCGCCCGCGACTTGAGCCCCTCGATCTTGGAAAGAAGCCCTTCGATCCGGGCACGCGTTTTGGGATCGAAAGCGCCGGCCCCGCCCAGGGCCGGCCCGCCGCCGGAGTCCTTACCCGCCAGGACCCGCTCGATTGCGGCCTGGACCGACTTGAGATCGGCCGTCATTTGCGCGAAGGCCTCCTGCCGGCCCGGGTTTTGGCCCGGAGGAGGCAAAAGCTCCTTGAATTCCTCCTGGATTTTCAACAGCTGCGCCAATCGAGCCGCGCCGTCGGATTTGGGGTTCTTGATGTCGTGGATCTGCGCCAGCTTCGACTCGATCTCGTTTTCGGCCCCGGAGGTCAAGCGCGCTTTCAGAGCTTCCCGGTAAGCCGCCTCTTCCTCAGGCGTTATGGGCCGGCGCGCCTTTTCGAGGGCCTCCTGCTCCAGGCGTCCTCCCAGCAGCTCTTTCTGGAGCGCCCCCAGTTTCTCTCGGGCCTCGGCCAGATCCCGCTCGATGTCGCCGGCGTCGCGGCTCAAGCCCGATGCGACGGCGGCCCCCGCCGCCTGGGCCGCGGATCCCAGCGGCGAGCTCCCATCCGGCGGTCCGCCTCCCGCGCCACGGCTGCGGGCGATGGAGGCCGCCGCCGCGACTCCCCCCTGGAAAATAGCCGCGGCGACCGATTCCCCGGCCAGCGACGAACGCAGATCCTGGGTCGCATCCGCCAGCTCCGGCCGGCCGTAGAGTCTCGCTACGGAGGGATGAACCTGGTGAAAAACCCAGTCCGTGATATTGAAGCCGACCGCGTCTTGAAGCTTGTAGAGCAGCAGGTTTCCCCAATTGATCGCGCCGCCGAATGGAATGAGGTTCTGGTGTTCGACATCACCCTCACGCCACGTTGCCGGCCTCTCAACCGCGGCGCCGACCGCATGGAAGACCTTGAAATCGTCCCCCAGGTGGGCCCGAACCGCGACAGGAACGACAGCCTGGTATGCCGGATTGACGTAGCCGTCGAGCCCCTCGGCATACTGCATGATGCCGGCAATCTCGGCGCCGACCGACATCATCCCGAAGAAGGTCTTGGAAGTCGCCCCCAGCCACGACAGCCAGAACCTCCAGTGCCTGGGCCGGAAGACTTCCAGCCTCTGCTGGAGCCCGCGGGAGGTCCAGAGGGGCGCCGGGGCGAATCCGACGCCGAGCGTCTTGCGCAGGAACTGGCGAAATGACCCCTCGAAACTCACCAGGGCCGAGAGCACATAGGTGTTGACGACGTGCTTGACGAGGAGGTCGGCGAGCAAGGCCTCCATCGCCTTGGCGGCGACGGCCGACAGGAGAGTCCCCACGCCGGGGATCAGGCCCAAGGCGGCCGGAAGCGCCTGGGCGGTCCCCGTCAAGGCAAAGCCCAGCAAGGGCAGCGCGGTCAGGGAATCCGACATCCAGCCCGCATGGAGCGCCCAGGGCGCCACGAGCCCCATCGCGACCGCGCTGAAAACCGCCAAGAGGCCGCGCCGCCATAGGAACTGCCCCAAGGCGCGGCCCGTCACGATCCCGAACCCGACGGCCGTCTTGAGGCTCCAGCCCTGGGACGCCAAATACGGACGCACCGATTTCGAGGTCCGGAACTGGTCCGCCGCGCTCAAGCCGTGACCCAGGATATCCCGGTGCGCGGCCAGGAGGACCTCCTCGGCCCTGGCCCCGAGATAATCCTCCGTGCCGTGGAAAAGAAACCAGCTCCAGTTCTTGCGGAAATATCCGAAGCAAAACATGTCGGAGAGGGCGTAGGGAACCCGGATAAACGAGCCGGCCAGATGCTTCTGGACTTCGCGGGCCCTGTGCCTGATGCCCTTCCAGCCCGGCGCGTAGGTTTTGTTGGCGAGCTTTCGGAAGCTGCCCGGAACGACCTCCCTTCGTTTTCCGAAAGCGGCCATCAGCCCCGCCCACGCGCGGCTGAAGATTTCGCCGACGAAGCCGCCGTGGTGCTTCTCGTGGTCGTGGTACTCGCGAGCCTCCCGGCTGCCCTGCGCGAGCCGGTCATAGCGCGCGAGCCAGTGCTGAAGGCGCCGCTCCTCCAAGGTCTCGGGATAGCCCGACTGCGACAGGCCCCGCAGTATGTCGGCGTCCATCGTTGCGATCGTCTCGGGGCGGACATCCCGGAAATAATGCAGGACGTACTTCTGGACCGTCGCGACATCGGCATTGGGAGGCAGGGGCGGAAGCTTTTCGACGTCGCGCACCGGACGAACCCACCGGAGGCCGAGGAAACCCTCCTCGATCCGAACCGTCGGAGCCGGTCCGCCGGGGCGGACTTTAGGAGGCTGCTCCCGCGCGGGAGGCTCGGCCGGTCCCGAGCCGCCGGGCTGGGCTTGCGCAGGCTCCCCCTGGGCGGGAGGCTCGGCCGGTCCCGAGTCGCCGGGGGTCGGCGTCTGTTCGGAGGGCTCCCCACGTACGGCCGGTTGGGAAGCGGGGTTTAGCGTATCCGGGACAGGCCCCGCCGGCAAATCCCGGCCTGCCCGCGCCGAGGCGGGGTCCGATCTGCGCAGCGCATGCTCGGCGTGCGCCCGGCGCGCATACCGACTATGGCCGGCCATAGTTCGCGGCTTCTCATCGAATCGCAATGGGCCCGCTGCTTGCACGCGCTGCTCACTGCGCGCAAGGTGTAACTCCTCTCGCGCCGAGCGGAGCATATCCGCTCGGTGCCGTGGGTAAGGAAGTACTTCCTCTTCCCACGGCGCGGTGCCTGGCGTATACCGGCGGGCAAGGCGCACTTCCTCCCCGCCGGTACCAGGCGCACTATACGCCTGGTATTCCCGCCAGGCGCCGCGCAGCCGAGCGAAGCTCTCCCGCGCCCAACTCCTCGCGGCGACCGGGTTGCCGAGCGCTTCGGCGTCCGGCCGCAAAATCGGCTCGGCCTGAGCCGGACCGGAAGCCGGCCGGCGGCCCTGTAGCCCGGAGTCCCTGTCCGAACCGGAATCCGATGCCTGGGAGAGGATGGCGAATATTCCGCCCAGGCCTTTCGCCATCGAGCGGCGGAAATCCCCGGAGATTTTCCCCTCTTTCCCGCCTTTTCTCGCGGTCTCGCGCAGCGCCGAACGTGCCGCCGTACCAGACGCCGCATGCAAACCGCGATTGCCCTCGCGCGGAACCCCGCCCCGTGACCGCGGGAACATAGTGTGTCCGGACACAGTATGTTCCCGGCGCCTCTCCCGTGCCCCAATGCGGGACGAGCCAGGCGCAAGGCCCAAGCCTTCCCGCAAGGCGCCTGGCGCTATGAGACGCCTGACGCCATGAGCGGTAGACATTGTTTCTCGAGAGGTACTTGAAAAGGGAGTCGATAGCTGCGGGACCGGCGATGGATCGAGCGAAACGGGAGCGAGGAGGGCCCCCAGGTTCAGACTCGGCTTCCCGATTTCTCGTGGGATCGCCTCTTGGGCCAGCGCCTGGAGAATCGCGGAGCCGGGAACGGGAAGAAGCATCGCCCAGGTCAGAAAAAGAGCGATTCCCTTCTTGACGAGGCGCCTATAACCCGTGTTGGTCATTTATGTATTAACACCGGCCTTTGCAGTGAACGTACACGTTCACGGCTCTCTAAAAGATAGCCTATTACGCCTTCAAAGAAATGAGCCCTCAGGCCCAAAGGCTCGGAACAAGGGACCTAGGGGCGAGTAGGACCATCGGCCCATGCGGGAAAAGTGCCAGGCTTTAAATTTTAAGTTTTGGGAGCTCAATCGCCCGAATCAGTTGGCTGATCGCGGAGGGCGTTCGGCGGAACAGCCGGGCGATCTCGGTGACGCCCAGGCCGGCCTCCCGCCAGATACGGTGGACCGCGGCCTTCCGGACCGACGACAGTTCGCGCCACCGCGCGCGCCCCAAAAGACGGTCTTCGTCCATCCCCCCCGACATCTCCCGAAGTATCCGCCGGGCCTTCTCCAGCGCCTCGGAAGTGGACGTCAAAGTCGCCCGTACGTCCTCATCGGCCCAAGACGGCTTCAACGCCGCGATGAACTCAGGCTCCGCGACGCACCCCTTGCGGACGGGGAAATCGGCCCGTCCCCCCGTCTCCCGGAGCCTCTTTCGGATAAAATGAAGATACTGCACGGACTGTTTGAGGCGGTTCTTGGCGAACCGGCGCAGGACCGGCTCCGACTCGACGAGGGGATCCTGTGACCCGAACTCGACGTAGGCCGCGCAGCTCGACCACAAATAGCGCCACGGCCTCTCCTTGATTCCCATCCGCACCGGCGCCAGATGGACGTAGCTGCTGAGCTCCGCCAAGTACCGATCCGCATCGACGAGGAGGGCCTGATAGCGCCCCTGCAATACGTGGCCCGTCGTGTGGTGGACCCTGTTGAAGTATTTCGTATAGGCGGTGTTGAGTCCCTGCATGACGCGCGCCAAGTCGGGCCGCGAGGTTTCGAGGAGCAGTTGGACGCCGTCGTCGCTCAGGCAGTAGGCGAACACCCTCAGCCCGTGCCGTTCTTTGTAGTCTCGCAGGAGCGTCAAGAAAAACCGCCGGTCCTGGTTGCTGAGGAAGATAGCCTGCTGGTTGTTTCCGCACAGGGTGATGAGATAGCAGGCTCCTGGAAACTGTATGCGTCGAGGGCGGCCCATAATGAATCTTTATTTATTAATGCCTGGCACTGGTTCATAAAGAGTACAAACTCTTAAGGATGAGACGGGAGGGCCCAAAGACCTATTCCCGCAAAAACAAATGGCCTATGAATTTTGCCCTGAGGACCCAGGCGGGTTGACGGTCATGAAGACGAACGCTGAGCGAGCGTGGCGCCACCGGGCGATCGGGCCGTCCCCTGCTCGCGGATAAAACGTTCCAGTTGATCGATTCTGCGCTGAAGCAGCCTCAGTCTCGCTCGCCGGAAAGAAGCGATCTTCGATAGAGTCGCCGCCTCGCCGACCGTGATGGTGGAAAGCGCCGCCTTCCGAAGATCGTCCTTAAGCGAATCTTCCTCCTCGCGGTATTGATATTGGGTCGTCTCCAGGAAGGCCCCGGCCGTCTGCAAGCCGGAGTAGCCCGGCCCGGCTGAGACCATCGCCTCCAAGCTCCGCGGGCCGGCCAGCAATTTTTTCAAAGGGTTAAAAATATCCTCCAACAATTGAACATTCAAGGGAATGTTGTAGCGCCCCGGATGAGCCAAAACTTCTTCCATGATCTTGCGCGGATCGAAATTGCTCGCATAAACGGCCAACGCGGTGAAGGCGCCGAACTCCGTGTCCCGGCTCAAGGGCCGGGGATAGGGATCGGCCTCCCCGGAGCGCGCCACGCCGAGAAAATCCGCCGCATGGAACAATTCATGCGCAAGGAGCGGCATCATCAATACGGGATGGACGAAAAGCAGGGACCAGCCGAAGACGATCTGCACCAGGCCCGGGTTAAAGAAGGCCAAGCGCCCCGGCCAATCATGGGAAACAACGAACCTCGGACCCCCGAACCGCGCAAGACGGTCCATCGTCTCCAGAAGAAACCGGTAAGAACGAGTCCCGGGATTTACGGGTGGATTTAACGTCGTCTCCCGAAGCAGATTGAGCGCCTCCTCCAACCTCGGGTCGACCGAGGATTCTTCCGCCGCAACGGCTAGGATAGGAAGAGAGTCAAAATCCAGAACCGCGCGGTGCTCGGGATCGATTGAAAGGGGCGAATCCAAGACGGGTCTGTCCCCTTGCAACCGTACATCCCGCTCGAAACCCTCCACCATCCGGGATAGGGCCTCGACCCTGCCGTCCAACAGCGCCACATCCACCTCCGCGACCTGTTCTCCAACGGCATGGTCGCGGCGCTCCTGGTCGGTCAAAGCGGCTGATCTCATATCGTTCTTGAATCCCCACAGAATGCGTTGATGGTTCGTTTGGGCTCGTTGAAGATCCGACAGTTCCTCCCGCCATCGCCCAAGGGCCTCCTCGGCCCTAGGCCCGTCCTCCATGAGTTTTTTCAGCGAAGCCCCCCCCCATGCCGTCTCGATCCGGTACTCCATCCGGTTCCAGAAAAGGTTGAAAGAAGGATCATGATTAAGAGGCACCGCATCGGCCAGGGCCTCCATATCCACCCCGTACAAGGAAACCTCCACGGCGCGCGCCGCCCGCAAGCCGGCCTCCAGCACGAAAGGCGCTCCCTGCTCGAAAGGCGCGTCTTTTTTCGGAGGGGACAAAACCCTACCCGTCAAAAAATCGTAGACGAGCTGCAGCTCCGACGCCAAAATAGAAAACTGGAGGAGGGCGGGCGACAGGGAATAATTGATGTTGAGGTAAACGGCTTTCTTCGTGAAATCAGTGTAGCTATGGCTCAGAGAGTCTTGCTCGGCGGCTGGGATAAAATATTTTATCGCCCAGCCTTCATCCATCATTTTTTGGATGGTCCACAGATAATGTCCCGCATTCCGGTATTTTTCGGGAGTCCCGGCGATTTCGGCCTGCCCCGCGCGCAAAACGGGCACGATGCGCTCGTCGAGCCCCGGCCGGCTGAACCAGTCAAAGGCCCCATCGGTCGGGATCAAGTGGGCGGCCTTGAGCTTCGGCTCGAACCCGTCCGAGGAAGCAAAGAAAAGCCGCGGTGGACTCGCGGCGGACAGCGGCCCTGCGACCGGAACCGAGACGCTCCGACCCGCGGCAACTCGATCTTCCATGCCGACCGAACTCGCCGCGACCGGCGCTTCGGTCCCCAGACGAGCCGCCAAGTTGAAATTGTCTCTTCCCCGTCGGGACGCCTCCTCGGCTGGCACGTTCGTGGCATCGGAGGCAAGCGCCGCCGCCTCCGGCGCGTGCGAGAGAAAATGAGGCGCGAGCGAGGCTCCGGATTGCGCGCCGCGGGAAGAGGATGTCCTTCCTTGCCCGCGGTGCCAAGCGCCTATCTCCCGCTTGGCGCCGCGGCCCGGGAAGCCGCCGCCGAGGTCCGGGAAAAGAGGGAGCTGGTATCCGACCAACGAGACAGGACCGCCGCCTGTGAGCCGCGGCGCCTGCGCCTCAAGCGAGCGAGGCGAATTCAAGGGAGACGAAGCGGGGCCGGAGAGACCCGCCAGGCGGATAGCTTTGACGTCGGCCCAAACCGGCAGGCCGGCGTCCAAGAGGACCGCGGCCGAGACCGCCGCCGCGACGGAGCGCCTAAACAGCCGCTGCATAGCCCCCTTATATTAGCAGCGCCTCGAGACCGTCCCAAGGGCCGTTAGGACCCAAGACACCGGTCCTTCAGGCCCAAGCCAAATGCCCCTAAAGACCTACGAAGTACGACGCAAGCGCGCCGGAACATCGTGACCCCCAAAACCATGTCATGCGGAGGTATCGGGCGTTTTCAGCTTACTGGTAAATTTCTCTTCGGTGGCCCAAGTCGATGATCAAAATCAACAGGCGTCCCTGATGCACCTGATACAGGATGCGATAACTCCCGAGGCGGTGGGATCGCAGACATTTCAGATCGTGTTTGAGCGGTTTTCCAATAGAAGGATAGCGCCGGATGTCCTCAAACGCCTCCAGGAAACGCTCGTAGAGGCGTCGATCGGCGCGGTAAATTTTCTCGATTTGTTTTTCCGCATGGCGGGCCAGCTCAATGCGATACACGCTCGAGCCTGCTCCGGATTTCCTCAAGCGAACGAACCTTGCCCCGGCGCGCCTCCTTCAAAGCCTTGCGAATGCGCCGTACCGCGGAGCGATCCGATAAAATCTCGATGGTTTCCAGCAAGCCCTCGTAATCTTCCGGGCTTAGGATCGTCATGACGGGTTTCCCCCGACGAGTCACTATGTAGCGCTCCATCTTGCGGAATACGGCGTCGGCGACATGCGGCAGTTCCGGCCGCAATTCCTTCAGCGTGATGGTATGGGTCATTAGGCCTCCCGATGTGTAGCCGAGTAAAGTATACACCTAGAAGTACACTTTGACAAGGCCATGCGGAGTCTGTTGCCCGCGACAGGCCATGCGGAATCTGGCCACGCGGAATCTGGGGCTGCACCGGAAATTTCCGGGCATGAATTTCTCCGTTCTCTTTGCGATATCTCATCCTGCCCATGGCGACCTTCATCAACTTTTTGGCTTATTTTTTCAGCACTTATTGCTCAGCAGCTTTCAACGCTGCAAGTAAAATTAAAAATGAACAGCAATTTTAAGCATAATTTATGGCGAAGGTCGCCATCCGCAATTCGTCGCCCACTGTCAAAGATACGCGCGAGTGCCCGAAAATTTTAGTCGCTCCCCGGGATATCGCAAGCCCCACCCTACCCCATTTATACGAATCAGGGATCGATAAGTTCCCGTTTTTTAAGTGACTTCCTCCGTCCCCTAAAAGGGGCGGCATACGCCAACGGTATGCTGCGCGGGCTTAGTTAGGGTTTTGGAGTTCGAGGAGGGAGCGGAGGTCTCACAAAAGCCGGATCGGCGGGCATCCCGGCCCCGGCCGATGCGCCATGGATTTCTTGCCCGGCCCGCAGCGTCTCGATCATGGCGGGATCGATTTCCACGGCGGGCGTGGCGGGGTCGAGGTCCCGGAGTCCCACAGCGCCGCCCGCGGTCTTCTTGTTTCGACCTGGCAAGGAGATGCCGAAAGGACCCTTGTTGCGCTCGCTTTCGGGCATCAGGCGCTCGCCGATCTTGCTGACGAGCATGCCGGTCGCGCCCATCGCCACCCAGGCCGGCCAGCCGCCGAGGCCCAAGGCCGTCGCGAGCCCCCTCGCCCCCCAGCCGGCCGCGCCGGTAAACAGCGCGTTGTCCAACGCCGTGTAGGGTTCCTCGAAAGTCTTGAGCTGGAGCCTCTCTTCCCCCCCTTCTCTCACCCTCCCCAGGATCCCGGAGCTCTCGTTGGCGCGGACCTGGGCCTCTTCCTGTAGCATGGGCTGCATGAGCCAGTACACATCGCCGCGCGCCGCGAAGGCCTTGGATTGCCCGCTCTCCAACTTGCGCAGCTCGGCGGGGTCGTACCCTTCCGACTCGATGATCCGCTTGAGCTGCCGGGCGATGGGGTCCGCCGGCTCGGGCGTCTTGGAATCCAAGGCCTCCAGGACCCGCGGCCGAAGCCGGCTCATGTAGCCGTTCTCGCCCGTGTCCGAGCGCAGGGCGTAGGCCGAGGTGATGTCGATGTACTCGATGCGGTCCTGCTCCGGGATGCGCCCGTGGCCCGTGCGGTTTTTGACCTGGATGTCCTCGATGATGGGCACGCTGTGGGTGTGCACGCCGATGACCGCGATCTGGCCCTTGTACATCTGGAAGGGCAGGTCCACGCCGCGCCCGCCGATGTCGGGGACGTTGAGCACCACCTTGGCCTTTCCCGTCTCGATGGCGTCCACGTTGTTTTCCCCGAGCATCTCGCGCAGCCGCAGCTCGGAGTAGCCCTTGTGGACGAAGTCCGGCAGGAAGGCGACGATCTCGTTCTCCTTCACGACCTTGTTGTCGATGAGAGCCTGGCGCCACACCTGGGCCTCCTGGAGGGTGCGCGGCGTCAGATGGACCAGGTTGCCCGGCCCCAGCGGCCGCGTCTTTTTGCTCCCCAAGAAGTCGCGCAGCTTGCCGCCCAGCGCCAGCTTGGTCAGGTAGACCGCGAGCTTGACGGTCTCGACGTCCTCGTAGCGGCTCCTCCCGGGGTGTACTTTCAGATTCCTATAATCAGGATCGGACTTGAGGTGCTTCGTTTTCAAAAGCCCCGGGTTTTTGAGGACCCGGCTGCCGTTCTCATCGAGCGCGCCGAGCTCGTGGGGCGCCAGGCTGAGCCGCCCCTTTTCGATGACCATCTGCGTGCGCTCGGGCATCTTCGTCGCGAACGACTCGTTGAGGAAGGTGAACTCCTGGCTCTCCAGGAACTTCTTGACCCAGCCGCCGGCGGTGCCCGAGAGGAGCACGATGTCGGCGCCCCCCTCCTTGAGCCGGTGGAATATCTCGGCCAAGGTCAGGATGGCCTGGGAGCGCAGCGGCAGGTCCAACTTCCAAGGGACGTCGGTCGGGACCTTGTTTTCGGCCCGCAACTTGTTGAAATTCGCCAACGTCCGGGCGATGCCATGCGGGGTCACCAAGGTCGGGGACACGTTGCCGGCATGAGTCGGGGCGTCCTTCGCTGGATTGTCGGCCCTCGGTATGAAGCCGCTCGTCGAGTCCTTCTTGCCGTAGTCCTCGTACATGAAGCCCGCCTGCTTGAAGAGGAAGGTCTCGAGCCCGTTGTCTCGCAGCCACTCGACGACGCGCCCGGCTACGCCCTGGCCCTGCCGCTTGTTCGCGACATATTCCCGCATTTTGCCCCATGGGGTTTTTCCATCGAGGCGGATACCGCCGCCGAACTGCGTGCGGCCGAACTCCTCCTGGATGACTTTAAAGAAGTTCTTCGCCTCCTCGCGCATCTCCGGGGTCGCGGCAGGGTCGTTTTTCAGGCTCTTGGCCGCGGCGCGCACCTCCGCCTTGGATTCCCTCGCAACCGCGCGATAGACCCGCGCGCGCTGCGCGTCGCTCAAGCCCTTCAGTTCCCCACTCTTGACAAGCCCCATCATCTTGGAGGACATCCTCATCATGGCCTCCAGGATGGGATGGCCCCAGCTCAGGTGCCCGTTGGGCTCGCCCACCACGACGCTCGAGTGGCCGAAGAAGAAGTCGGCCTCGTCCATCACGAGCACCTCCTCCGAGCCCAGGGAGGGCTCGCCCCTCTCCTTGCGGAAGAGCTCCTCGAACTGGAACTGGGAGAGCGAGGTGACCTTGAACTCCGGCGATTGGCCGCCCGAGTAGGATTTCCAGTCCTCTATGAACTGCCGGGTCAGCGTCTCATTGGAGGTGATGAAGCGGACTTTCCTTCGCAGATTCTCGGGTATGAGCTCGGCCTTGCGATAGGACCCGCCCTTGAGAGTCTCGTAGCGGTACCGGGTCCGCAGGGAGAGGGTCGGGATGACGGCGAGCTTTATCACCAGGGTCTTCCCGCCGCTCGCGTAGAGTTCATCGAATATCCGAATGACGTAGTGGTCCGGATCCTTGGAGACCAGGAACTCCTTGACGAACCTCATGATGGCGCTTTTCTGGCCCAGTCTCAAGGAACCCAAGGGTTCGCCCGTGCGGGGATGAAGGACCCCTCCCAGCTTCAATATCTCATCGAAAGCCAGCGCGATCCGCGCCGCCATGAAGTTCGCCTCTCGCTCGGGTGCGTCGGCGAATTTCCCCGCCGAGCGCTGCACGAAATCGTTGAGCCCATCGATGAGGAGCTTGCCGCGGACGACCTCCTTGACCATCCCCGCCGCCTTGGCGAAGTTGTTGTTGAGCTGGCCCTGGCTCGACTCCGAGAGCTTCTTGACCTGGGGGTCCCATATCCGGTCGAAGATGGGGACCAACTCCTTGGGATCGAACGGCAGCCTATCCGGCTGGGCGGCGGTTCCCGACATATTCCGGCGCATCTCCGACAGGACCGCCGTCTCCAGAGCCGCCTTCCCCGGGTCATAGGCGACCCACTTGACGGTGTTCTGGATGTTCTTGATCATCTCGGCATTGTTGATTTCGATGCCGTTCTTGGAGCCGAAATTCAGGACAAGTCCTCCCTTGGCGGGATCCGCGTTCATGATGCGCGTGACGATGTCAGGGGAGTTGACGAGCCGCTTGTTGAGCTCCATCGCGGCGGCGTCCTTGGCTTCCGGGATGAGGAAGATGACATCCTCCCGCTCCGGAATGGTGAGCTTGTTGCCCTCGCGCCACTTGATGGACGGAACGACCTTCTCGCCGGCCGCGATCCGCTTCAACTCGTTGAAAGTCAAGAATTCCTGATAGTACATCCACAGCTCTTTTTTGCCCTGGGCGTTCGTATAGACCAGGCGGCCCGCCGCGTCCTTTTCGACCGGCGGCAGGGATATGAGCGCGATAAGCTCCTCCTCCGACATCCCCTTGGCCTTCTGGGCCAACAGCCACTGTTTCATCTCCGAGCTGACCGAAAGGTTGGCCGTCTTTTTCCCATCGAGCACATACCGCGAGAAGGAGTGGTACCACTTGATCTTGGTGTTCACGACCCCGGTGCCGTCGGCGGTCGTGGCCAGCACCCGGTTTATTTCCTTGCCGCCTTTCTGGTAAATCGCGCGGGCGGCCGCCTTCATCTCATTTTGCATTTCCATCGCCCTCGGCGCGTTGTAGCCGGGAGTCGGGATGAGCAGGAAGGCGATCTGCATGGAGGAAAGCCCTGCCCGGTGGGCGTGCACCAGCCTCTGGAAGTGCGCCGAGGGGTCGGATTTGCCCTGCTCCCTGGGAACGAGCTTATCCATGAGCCAGTAATAGCCGTACGTCCCCCCCTGCATGACCTCCCGGACGCCCTCGGTGATGAGCATGAACTTGAAGGCCCCGTCCGTGAACATCCCGATGTAGGCCGCCCCGCCCGCGACCTTCTGAGCGGCGACCCCCTTGAAAGTGCCCCATGTGGAAGCGGATGCGGGCCGCATGCCTTGGACCTTCTCCATGGCGTAGCCCCACACGCCCAGGGGGTTTTCCCACATCTGCTTGGCCCACCACCGGCCCGGGATCGACGATGCGGCCTTGCCGGCGGCGCCCAGGTCGGCCGCGGCCGGCTTCCACCATTTGCCGAAGGCCTTGGCCACGCCCCGAGACACCCAGTTGACGGGGCCCGCCGATTCGCCGATGGCGCGATAGGAGCGCCAGAAGGAGCCCTTGCCATGGATCGCCGAGGCGGGCGGCATAAAGGCGAACATCCAGCCGCCCTTGACCGCGTAGGTGGCGCCGCCCAACAAGCCCATCCCGGCCGCCTCCGAGTAGCTTCGGGAGGAGGAGGTGTCTCCGGCGACGGCGTGGTGAGTCGTCTGCATGAGGGCCCCGGCCGAGCCGAGGACAAGCGTCTCCCGGATGTTGAACCTGGCCGCGGCGACCATGGCATCCCAATAACCGGTGCGATTGACGATCCGCCCTAACTTCGAAGGAATGCCGAAGCGCGTGAGGACGTTCGTGGACACGCCGTCGAGGACTCGACCCAAGCCCGCGAACGAACGTGCCAAGAACCGGCTCGAGAACTGAAGGTTCCGCTGAAGCATCGCCAGCGCCCTCATGGCATCCTTGACGTTCCTAAATCTCGCAAAACCGCCGGCGAACCGCGATGCCAGCCACGCGGGCGCCCGGGTGATGATCGCGAGCCCGGCGCCTATGAGGGGCGTCGCCACCGCCAGGACTCCGAAATCCGCTATCGCGGCGCCCGCCATGTAGGAGAACATATAGCCGCTCAGGTGCTTGAAGGCGCCTCCCAAGGAAGCCTGCATGAGCACTCCCTGCCTGTCGCGGGAGCTCTGGGTCAGGAGGCTCTCCATGTCGAAGCCGATGTCCTCGAACTTCTCGAGGCCGAGCTTGTCGTAGCGGGCCCAGGCCTTCTCGGCCGCCAGGGGATCTATCTGCGCGATCTCCCGGTAGGCCCCGTCGTAATCCTCCAGCCGCATGAGGCTGCGGATTTCCTCTCGGCGGGCCCTCTGCTCCTCGGTCCCCAGGACGATATAGAAGCTCTTGCCCAAGATGTTCCCGATGACGGCCGAGGCCCAGTTGCCGAGCGTGTCCCGCCCCCCGCCCTTGTTGATAAAGGGATCCATCCAGCGCGTTTCGACGAAGCGCGTCAGCCAATGGCGCGCCCGGGTCTCCTCCAGGTTGGTCGAGCCGGCGTATTTCTCCACATAGAGGTCGAGCTGGTGGAACGCCGAGAAGGTCTGGAGCTTCTTGGA
>JACQPI010000104.1 GCA_016207585.1 Elusimicrobiota bacterium
AATGGGAACACCCCGCATCTTAAGGAAATACAAACAGCCGCCAAGGCGCACGGCATCGAAGTCAAGCAACCCCGAAAAGTCGAGCCGCAGACCTGGAGCTACAGCTTCTTCGAGTCCTTGGCGCTGGCCCTCCGGCCCGCCCGGGCGCGAAGAGCGCGGGAAGAGCAAGGACGCGCCGTCTGGAATCGTTCGGTGTGGGAGCAGCTTAGCAAAGGGGACTGGTTCGACGGCATCGCCACGGCCTCCGCCGCCGCGGCCCGCTTCGCAAGACCGGCCGACATCCCCCCGCCCCACCGGCAGCCGAAACCGGGCGCTCCGAGGTTTCCCCGATCGTCGCTCCAGGTCGCCGCTGCTAATCGCGCAATGATCGGAACCAAATTGATCGCGCCTCCAGTCGACTTCTCCCCGACGATCGCGCTTTCCCATCAAGACGCCCTCCAGAAAAGCCTCGGCCGCAACTTCGGCGCCTTGCGGCGCGCCCTGGCCGCGGCCGGAGCCAAGCTCGATTGGAACCGCGCCGGCAATGATACGCGGCTTCATGTGGCGGCCGTAGGGGCGACGCTCGCCTCCGGAACGCCGGAAGCTCCCCGGCGCATCGACTACCTGCTCAAAGTCCAAACGACCCAGACAGGCTCCCAAAGCGCCTTCTGGCTGATCGCCAAGGTGGATCCCCGTCGCCCAAGCGTGTCGCTGACGCCGGCGCAGACGCTCCGTTTCTCCTTCCAGCCTTTCGGCGGAAACGCGGAGGCGAAGGTTCGCGCGGCGCTGGCGGAGTTGCGCCGCAAGGATGGTTTCGTCGCTCAATCCTTGGAACTGGGTCCGGAAGGCTGGTACAGGGTTGCCGGAGGCGTTCCCCAAAACAACGCGCACAGGCTTCTGGATCGCCTGGGTTCGTTGGGCGGCCGCGCGACCGACCCGAGCATCGAAAAACTCTGAAGATCGAAGTTCACCACATCGGGGTTTTGCCTGAAAATTGCCGCAAGAAGCTCCTGTTCGCGCGGGCTTGCCGGCTGGCCCTGGGAGCGCGCGCGAAGCGCCCGGGAGCGCTCTGCCTCGTCTTCGTCACGAACCCTCAAATCCGCCGGATCAACCGCAAATTCCTAAAGCACGACTACAACACCGACGTTATCGCGTTCCCCTATACCGACGACCCCATCCCTCGCCGACAAACACCCTCAGCGCCGTCTTCTCCCTCTCAATCGCGCCCCTTCGGGGACATCTTCGTTTCAGTCGATCAAGCCCGCATCCAGGCGCGCGGATTGGGGCGCTCCCTGCTTGAGGAACTCCTGACCCTGGCGGCTCACGGCGCGCTTCACCTCGTCGGTTATGACGACCACTCAGCGAGCGAGCGCCGCCGCATGTTCGCGCGGCAGGACCGCATCGTCCAGCGTATCCTTAAGATATAATTTCGTTACCGGCCCGGCTCGTTTTCCGTGATTTCGAGCGGGGCACCCTCATCTGGAAGCGGCGCCGCGGGAAGAGGCGGTGTTTTCTTGCCCCCGGTCGATGAGGGAATATCGATCTCGGCGGAAAGCTCGACTTCCTCCTCCCCGATCTCCGGCGGCAGATACCCGGCCCGGCGCATCCGTCCTAGAAGCACTTCCTTCCTTCGGTCCAGGCGCGGGCCGGCGCCGCTCAAGGGATTGAGACGCCAAGGGCTCGGAAGCGCGGAAGCGAGCGAAACGGCCTCCTCGGGAGTCAGGTCGGAGGCCGACTTCCCGAAATAGATTTCGCTCGCGGCCTGGGCCCCATAGATGCCGACTCCCCACTCGGCGATGTTCAAATACAGCTCCAGGATGCGGTCCTTCGATAGCTTCCGTTCCAGCTCCCACGCGATCAGAGTCTCTCTCAGCTTTCTCCCGGGGGTCCGGGCCGGGGATAAATAAAGATTGCGGGCCAGCTGTTGCGTGATCGTGCTCCCCCCGCGCAGAACCTTGCCCCTCTCCCAATCGTAGCGAAGCGCCTGCCGAACCGCGTCCCAATCCACCCCGCCGTGGCGGTAGAACATGTCGTCCTCCGCGATGATGACGGCATGGCGCAGATGCGGCGAGAAGGCCTCCAGAGGGCGCCAGCGCATCATCACCAGCGGGCGTTTGCCCAGGCGCCGGCTGCGGCGCACGAACTGCTCGATATAGGCGGTCGTTTTGAGATTCTCGCTTTTCAGATGCGAGACGTCCGGCACCCAAACCCAATAGAGGATGACGACCGCAAGAACCGCCGCATCCAAGGCGATGATCGCCGCCAGGAGCCGTCGAGAGAACACCCGCATCAAACCGGCACCTCCACGATCTTCGCGGTCCGCAAAAAAACGATCGAAAAGTCGACGTCGCGCGTCCCGAGCGCCCGTCGAACCGCTTCGACGTACATCCGCCCCTGCTCCCGGTATCGGCCCGCCCCCGCGACGCCGCGATCCGTCTTGAAATCGACCACCCGGATGCGATTGCCCATCTTAAGAACCATATCCATGGAGCCATGGACGATCTGGCCATCGAGGCCGTACGTGAACGGCATCTCTCGGCCGAGGATCCGGGCGTGCGCCAGCTCCCGGGCCACCTTCGAGCCAAGAAACTTCTTTAGAATGCGCCTGGTGCCCGCCAAGACAGGGCCTGCCAAGGCTCCGGGGAATTCCCACGCGAACGAAGCCCGCGCCGCTTTGATCGCAACGTCCATATCTCCCGGTTTTTGGAATTACCATCGCTCCAGCACCTTATGGCACATCCTCCCGATCCA
>JACQPI010000107.1 GCA_016207585.1 Elusimicrobiota bacterium
AGCTCGGCTTCCGTGTACCCCAAAGACAGCAGCCCCTTCTCGGCCAGGCGATCCGCCTCGCTGGAAAGCTCTTGCGCGGTGGGTCGGATGGAGGCCATCGAGCCGTTCATGGTTTCTCTCCGAACGAACCCAAGGTGTCAACCACCGGGCGCGATATGCGCGCCCAGTGCCGAGCGAGAGGTTGCACTACCTTTTCGCTCGGCATTCCCTGCGCGAGATGCTCTCGGTCATGGTTTCTTTCCAAACAAATTTAAGGCATCAACCATTCCCTGTGCTATGCTCGGTCATGGTCTTCCCCGCGCGCGCGATGGCGTCCGGAAAATCCGAAAAGACCCCGTCGACGCCGAAATCCCGCATCGCGCGCAATTGGTCGGGCTCATTGACGGTGTACACCAGGACGTGCTGCCCCTGAGCGCGCGCTCGGCTCACCCAATCCCCGTCCACCTGGCGAACGCTGAGATGGATGCTCTCGCAGGCGAGCTCCTTGGCCTCACGCAACGCGTTTGTTTTCCGCGAGAGCCCGGCCAAGTAGCCGAGCCGGGCCCGAGAATCCAGCCTCCGAACCGTGCGCAAAGCCGCGTGGTTGAAACTGGATATGAGCACGCGCCCGCGCCATGCGGGGCGCGTCGCCAAAGCGTCCAGAAGCCGCCGCTCGATGCCAAGGTAGGGATTCTTCCCATCCTTGATTTCCACGTTCAGCCCTACTTGGCCGGGGCGCCGGGCCTCCAGAAGATCGAGCACGTCTTCCAACGAGGGCACGGTTTCTCCGCGGAATTGAGGATCGAACCAACCGCCGACGTCGAGGCGCTTGAGGTCCTCAAAAGCCATGTCGGCCACGTAGTGGCGCACTCCGGCGACGCGCTTGAGGTCGGCGTCGTGAATCACGACGAGACTCCCGTCCGCGGTTTGCTGGACGTCGAGTTCCACCGCCCGGGCGCCCAGGTCGAGCGCTTTCGAAAAAGCGGCCCGCGTGTTTTCCGGCGCATAGCCGGAAGCGCCCCGGTGGGCGAAGATCTGCATCGGCCTCGACGTCCCCGGCGATTTCATGACAGCCGCTCCAGGAGTCGCGCGGCGAGTTCGGGATCGGCGCCATGAGTTCCGATCCGATCCCGCCCCGTGCGGGGCCCGTGGTAATCGGAGCCGATCGTCGGAATCAGCCGGTGCGCGTCCGCCAACCGCAACAGTTTTTCGATCGTCTCCGTGGAATGCGTCGGGTAGTAAACCTCGATCCCCCCGAGCCCGTAAGAGGCCAGCCTCGGCAGCTCCGTTTCGTAATTCATCGTCCCTGGATGGGCCAAAGACGCCCACCCCCCCGCCTCCTGGATGGCGATAATGGCCTCTTGGGCCGAGGGGCCCAACGGCTGCACGTAGCCCACGCGTCCCTTGGCCAAGAATTTTTCGAAAGCCTCGCGCCGCGAGTGAACGATCCGCTTGCGCACCAGGGCATCGGCTACGTGCGGACGCCCCAGGGACTGTCTGGAAACGGCCACCACGTCCTCCCATCCGATATCGAGCCGCGCCTCGTTGCGCAGCCTCTCCACGACCGCCTGGATGCGCTGTCGCCGGCGATCCCTGAAACTTTCAAGACGGGCGGCGAGCTTTTCGGAGAGAGGATCGATTCGGTAGCCCAAAACATGCAATAGATCGTCCTCGGCGGTGTTGATCTCGATCCCGGGTACTACGCGAAGCCCGAGTTTCACGCCCGCCTCGGCCGCCTCCCCGACGCCGGATACGCTGTCGTGATCCGTCAGCGCGAGAACCTCCACGCCGGCCGCTTGGGCGCGGCGAACGACTTCCGCCGGAGGCAAGGTCCCGTCCGAGTAGTGGGAGTGCGAGTGCAGGTCGAGGCGACTCACACCGCGACGACTTCTTTGATCTCCGGAATTTCCGTCCGGATCATGCGCTCGACGCCGTTCTTGAGCGTCGCCGTCGAGCTCGGGCAAGATCCGCAAGCCCCGTGAAGGGATACCTTGACGAGCCCGGCAGCCGCATCAATTGAAACAAGAGAGATGTCTCCGCCGTCCGATTGAATATACGGACGAATCTTATCAAGAACCTTGCGCACTTTTTCTTCTAGCATACACCCCTCCCTAAAACGATCTCTTAAGCTGCGATATCGGCCGGGCGAACATGAGCGGCTCGGCCGTCCCTGTTTTACCCGCAAGACCGCCTGGAGCGGATCCCGGTCGGTTTGCGGGATCCCCGCCGGACACCAGCTGCGCCACGCTCACCTGATCCAGGAAGCCCTCCACGAGGGTCGTCAGCTTTTCCCATATCGGCCGGAGATCGCATCCGGCGGTATGGCTGCATTGATGCTCTCCGGAAGCGTACTTTTCGCACACCCTTTCAAAAACAGTCCCCTCCACGGCGCGCATCATCATGCCGATCGTGATCTCGTGTGCCGGCTGGGCGAGGAAATACCCCCCCTGAGAGCCCCTGTGGCTCTCCACCAGGCCCGCCCGCCTCAAGCGTTGGAATATCTGGTCCACGTACGCGCGCGGGATGTTTTCAAGCTTGGACACCTGCTCCGCGCTTAGCGCCGCACCCGGAGCCAGATGCGCGAGCTGCACCAAGATGCGCCCCCCGTATTCGGCCGTAGCGGAAATTCTCATGGCGCTATCCCCCTAATAGATACCCAACAAGTCCTTGGTTTCGTCGTCGGCCATCGTCTTCGGATTCCAGGGCGGTTCGAACGTCAAATCCACGTCCACGCCCTTGACCCCCGGGAGCTTCGCCACGGCCGAATGGACCATCGCCAACAGCATGGGTCCGTACGGGCACATCGGAGTCGTAAGGCTCATGCGGACACGGACGCGGCCGCCCGGCCCCTCCCCCGCGGACTCGATGGAGGCACCGTAAATAAGCCCCAGATCCACGATGCTCATGTGGATCTCGGGGTCCTGCACCGGTCTCAGCGCCTCGCCGATCTTTTTAAAAGTAATTTCCGCCGCAGTCGGCATGGCCATAATCTATCGCTCCGTTTCCTGGTATTCCACCGTTTCCCGCCCCGAGCCCTTGGACTCGAGCCCCAGCTTCATCGTGTTCCAGGCCAGGAGGGCGCACTTGATGCGCACCGGAAACTTTTGCACTCCGGCCATCGCCTTGGCATCCTCCAAGGCCTCCGGCAAACTCTCCGCCGGAAGGCGCCTCAACAACATCCCGCGAAACGCCTCGACTAGATTTTGGGTTTCCCGGATATCGCGCCCCTCCAAGGCCTCGGCCATCATAGCCACCGACGCCTGGCTGATGACGCAGCCGTGACCCATGTATCGTATCTGCCCGATGTGCTCGCCGCGGCGCGAGACGGTCAACTCCACCTCATCCCCGCAGATCGGATTGACTCCATGGCTGTGTATGTCGGGATCGGGCAGCCGCCCCTTGTGAGACCCGCTGCGGTAGTAGTCCAGCAGGACGTCCCGATATAGCTCGGTCAGCTCCGCGTCGCCCTCAGCCATGGTTTCTTTTCCAGAGCAACCTCAAGGCATCAACCATTCCCCCTGGCGATTATAATCGCCAGGGACCGTGCGAGAGGTATTACTCCTTGCGCACGGCCTGCGCTATGCTCGGTCATGGTTTCTTTCCAAACAAATTTAAGGCATCAACCATTCC
>JACQPI010000116.1 GCA_016207585.1 Elusimicrobiota bacterium
ATGGCGACCGGGGTCTTTATGAATTCCTCGATCTTCGCCTTGATCTGATCGCGGACGGCCCGGGTTTTTGCCAGGCGCTGCTCGCGCGGCCCCGTAAAGCCGGCTGGGTCCTGGAAACTCCAGTGGCGGCGTTTGGCGAGGCCCGGGAAAATGGGACATTTCTCGGCGCTCGACTCGTCGCAGACCGTGACGACATGCTGGTACATGCGTCCCTGCGTATAGAGGTCAAAAACGCTTTTGGTCTTGTTCTTCGAGATGTCGATTCCGATTTCCTTGAGGACATCGACGGCAAGCGGATTGAGCTTCCCGGGCTCAAAACCGGCGCTCTCGGCTTCGAAACGGTCGCCGGCCAAGGATTTGAGAAGCGCTTCGGCCATCTGGCTTCGCCCGGAGTTATGGATGCATACGAACAAGACCCTTGTTTTATCCACGAGCCCTCCTATCGACAGCGACTCCTATCCTTGTTGAACCGGCCCAAGCGCTCGCTGTCCTTGCGCAGCACCGTGACCTCCTCGAAACAGCCGTCCAAGCAGCCGATCAGGCGCTTATGGAACCCGCCTTCCGGCTTGGCCAGCGAATAATAGCTCCAAAGGCCGTCTTTGCGGTCGCGCGCCAGGCCCGCGCCGCGCAGATAAGCCAGATGCCGGGATACCTTGGACTGGGGCAGCTTCAGTATCCGCATGATATCGCAGACACAAAGCTCTTTCTTTCGCGCCAATAGATGCAGAATGCGCAGGCGGGTCTCGTCCGCAAACGCCCTAAACATAATATCCACCCGACGAGCAATCATATCTGCTTAGGCAGATATAGTAGCAAATTAGGGGAAAACGGGACGTGGGACAACGTGTGCCTGAACCGGCCTACTTGGGGGACATTATCCGCTTTCCCGACCGCGTTCCCTAGCGGTCCCGCTCGGGGATCTTCTTGAGCAGGATGTAGAGCTTGCCTTCCGACCACTGGTTCTGGGCGGATACCTTGGCCTGGGAACCGGAGCCCAGGTAGATGTCGACGCGGCCGGGTCCCAGGATCGCGCCTCCCGTGTCGAGGCACAGAGCCAGGCGGGATGTGGAAAATAACCCCAAGAGGTTTCCCCGTCGGTCCGCCTGCGGCATCACGGTCTGGAAGTAGGCCAGCGCTCCGAGCGGGATGACGGCGGGGTCTATCGCGATCGAGCGGCCCGGCACGAGCTGTTGCTGGGCGGTGCCGTAGGGCTCGCCGTCTCCCGGCAGGGGAACGAGCTCGAAAAACGTGTAGCGCGGATTTTGGGAAAGAATCCACGATTCGCCTTCGGGATGATCCGCGAGGTATTGGCGCAGCCGGGCGTGGCTCATTTCCGCGCGCGAAATGGCTCCGGAGTTCAACAGGGTCGTCGCGTAGCTCTTATAGGGAAGGCCGTTGGTGGCGGCGTACCTTGCGAGCATCCTCTTGCCGCTGGGGAATTTGAGGATGCCGGATCCTTGAATGTGCAGATCCAGACGGTCATATTGGTTCTCCAGCCAGGCGATCTCGAGCCCCTTGCCGGCCAGGACGTGCCGGACGTCGATCGCGCGCCGGTCGAAGTACGGGACCAGCTTCTTGTCCTTGGTCACGCGCCCCACGAATTTTTCTCCCTTCGACCTCGAATTGAACGGCTCCACGTCGACCTCGACCATGTCGGGAGGCTTGCGGTAGAGGGGGAAGCGGTATTTCTTGCTCGGCTTGAGGCTGGCGGAGAGAATCGGCTGGTAGTAGGCCGTGAACAGCACGCGCCCCATGCCGTCGGAACCGACCGATTGGTAAAGGTCGAAGCTCTCGCGCAAGCGTTCCGAGAGCGTTTCGGAGCCGGTCGAGCTCTTCACGATGGCGACGAGCTCTTGGACCGTCGCGACGAGCTCTCCCGTAGCGACTTCCTTGTTGCCGATGCGATAAAACCGTTTTTCCAGCGCGGCGCCGTCCAGATAGGCCGACGCCCTGGAGGCTGCCTTGAGCAGGCCCTTCTTTCCCAACTGGTCCTCGATCGGGGGCCACTGCGCCGCGGGGACCAGGCGCAGGGAGAGCGCGGCGGTCGAGGCGGAGACGGCGCCGGTGGCGACGGCGAGTTCCGCCCCTTCGACCGGGGAGGCCGCTTTGGACGGTTCTTTTCCGTGCGCGGCCGAGAACGCGATGGCCGCGAGGAGAAATGCCGGGATCGTTCGGGAGGCGAGGCGGCGCCGCATCGAGGAAGGTTATAGCAAAAGCGTCGCGGAAGATTCTAGCGCTTTGGCGGAAATAAAAAGCTATCCTACGCCGATTCCCGTGGTATAATCATTGCTCTAAATAAGCCGTCGAGCCTTGGCGGAGGTGAATTCTTGACTCTTCCGATGAGGTTTAATATGCTATCCGAAAATGCACGTGCTGTTAATGTGAATAGATGGCAAAATATGGACATATAAAATGTACCTGAAATCCATCGAGCTCGTCGGTTTTAAGTCGTTCACGGACAAGACCGTCCTCGAGCTCCGGCCTGGCATCACGGGAATCGTGGGGCCCAACGGCTGCGGCAAATCCAACGTCATGGAGGCGGCTCGCTGGTGCATCGGCGAGATGTCCTGGAAATCCCTGCGCTCTCCGTCGATGGTGGACGTCATCTTCGCCGGCAACGCGCGCCGCAGCCCCATGGGGATGGCCGAGGTGGCCCTCACCTTCGACAACGTCTCGCGCAAACTCCCGCTCGACTTCACGGAGATCACCGTCACGCGGCGGATTTTCCGCAGCGGGGAGTCCGAGTATTTCTTGAATCGCACCCCCTGCCGCCTGCGCGACATCCGGGAGCTTTTCTTGGACACCGGCATCGGGGGGGACGGGTACGCGATCATCGACCAGGGCGGCGTGGATTTCATCCTCAACTCCAAGCCCGAGGACCGGCGCTCCCTCTTCGAGGAGGCGGCCGGCGTCTCGAAATACCGCGCCAAGCGCGAGGAGGCGCTTCGCAAGCTGGAAAAGGTGGAGGCGGACCTGAACCGCCTCCAGGACTCTATTTCGCTCATCAACGACCAGATCAAGAAGCTCGATTCGGACGCCCGAAAGGCGAAGCTGTACCAGAAATACCAAGACGAGTTGACCGCGCAGGAGGCGGCGCAGGCGCTTCAAGAGATCAAGGCCGTCTCGGCCGAGTTGGAGCAGAAGGGGGCGGCGTTGGCGCCCGTCCGGGAAAAGCTCGACCGGCGCCAAGTGGACTTGGACGGCGAGGAGGGACGCTTGGCGGCGGCGCGGCTGCAGCTGACCCAGGAGCAATCCTTGGCCGCGTCCGTGCAGCAGCGGATCGCCGGGATCCGTTTCGAGGCGGGGCGCCTCGAGGAGCGCGTCCGCAGCGGGCAGGCGCTCATCGAACAGCTGCGTTCTCGCCAGTCGGAGGCGAGGGAAGAGCTCGACGCCGCGCTCGGTCGCGCGCACGGGCTGGGCCCCGAGATGGACGCGGCCAAAGCCGCGCGCGAAAAGGCGGGGGAGTCCCTCGATTCGGCGCGCCGCGCGCGGGAGAAATTTCAGTCTCGTTGCGCCGAATTCGACGCCCGGCTGGAAGAGGCTCGGCGCCGCATGGAGGACGCGAAATCCCAGGCGCTGGCCGCCATGGAGGCCGCGGTCGATGCGTCGAACCGGCTGGCGGAGCAGCAGGGCCGCGCGCGGGATTTGCAGATCGAACTGCGCCAAATTTCCAAGGAGCACGGCCGCGCCGAAACCCAGGTCCGGGCCGCGCGCCAGGACCTGCAATCGGCTTACGCGGACCTCCTGCGCCAACAGGCCTGGTTGGAAGGAGCCCGGAAGGTCGCCCAGGATCGCCAGGCGCGCCGCGACGGCGTCGCGGCCGAGCTTTCCCGGCTTTCCGCGCAAACCGTCCAACTTCACGTCGAGTGCGAGGGCTCCCGGGCCCGCGTGGAGGCGTTGGAGGCTCAGGGCGAGCAGGACCCTTATTGGATCGGGGCGCAGGCGATCACGGCCTCCGAGGCGCCTGGAATCTTCGGAACGCTGAGGTCGCTCCTGCAGGTGGAGGAAGGCTTCGAAACGGCCGTGGAAGACGTCTTGGGGGAACGGCTGCACGCCGTCGTGTGCGAGGACTTGGCCGCCGCCAAGGCCGGGATCGAGTTCTTGGAGGCGAGCGGCCGGGGCCGAGCCCGTTTCCTGGTCCTGAGCGCCTTGCCGGATGCTCCCGCGGCGGCCGCCGACTTTCCGCCCCAGGCCAAGCCCCTTTTGGAGCATGTGCGGTGGGACCCTCGCGTGGCGGGCGCGATGCGGCATCTCTTGGAGGAATGTTATGCCCTCCAGCGCCAGGTTTTCGGCCGGTATTGGGTGTGCGGCGGCGCCGCGGTTTCGGAGACGTCCACCTTGCTCCGCGCCGACATGGGGCCGCTGCGGCGCCGGATCGGCGAGTTCGAGGCGCGCCAAACGGAACTAAAGGCCGCACATGCCGTCCTGGAGGAGCAGAGAGCGGTCCTGGAGACCGAAATCCGGGCCGCCCTATCGGTAGCGCGCGAGGAGTCCGAGCGGTGGAGTGCGCTTGCGGGGCGCCGGAACCAGGCGGAGGAGCGGCTCAACACTCTCGAGGCCGAGATCGAGCTCAACAGCCTGGAGACCCGGCGTTTCGAGACCGAGATCGCCTCGGTCGATGCGGAGGGCGAGCGGTTGCGCCGATCCCTGGAACAGTCGCGGGCACGGGAGACGGAGACGAAAAACCTGGAGGCCGTCGCGGCCGAGCGCCTCAATGCGGCGGAGGTCGAGGCCGCCAAGAACCAAGTGCGGCGAGAGCAGCTCGACCAGAGCGTCCAGCATTGGGAAACTCAATATCGCCTTTTTGAAAAACAATTCCAAGGCCTGGCGGTTCAGGAGGAGCAGTCGAAGGCGCAGGCCGAGAAGCGGCGGGCCGAGATCGCCGGCCTTGACGCGCGCGTCGAGGAAATCTTAAACGGCGAGACGCAGGCCCGGGCCTCTCTCGACCAGTTCCACCGCGATCTGGCGGAGCAGGAAAAATCGTCGCAGGCGATGCAGACCCGGCTTCAGGAACTCCTGCTGTCCGTGGAGAGCCTGGAAGAGGCGATCGAGGCGATTGGCGGCGAGTGCCAAGGGTACCGCGACGAGCTGCACCAATGGGAGGTGCAGGCGAGCGCGCTCGAGAGCCGGAGGGAATCGCTGCGCGGCCGGCTTTGGGACGGTTGGCAGCTGACGATCGAGGAGGCCGGCGCGAAATACGGCGCGGCGGCGGTCGACGCGGACAAAATCCAATCCCTGCGCAAGCGCATCCAGGGGATGGGCAACATCAACCTTGCCGCCCCGGAAGAGTACGAAGCGCTGACCTCCAAACACCAGTTCCTGCTCAACCAGGTGGCGGACCTCCAGAAGGCGAAGGAGGACCTGCGCGCGGCGATCACTAAGATCAACGCGACGACCCGGGAGCATTTCCGCCAGACGTTTACCGAGGTGAGGGATCACTTCCGGCGCATTTACGCGTCCCTCTTCGAGGGAGGGGAGGCGGATCTCCTCCTGAGCGATCCCGAAAACCTCCTGGAGACCGGCGTCGAGATCGTCGCCCAGCCTCCCGGCAAGCGGCTGCAGAGCATCACCCTTCTTTCCGGCGGGGAACGGACGATGACCGCCATCGCGCTGCTGTTCTCGTTTTTCATGGTCAAGCCTTCCCCGGTCTGCATGCTCGACGAGGCGGACGCGGCGCTCGACGAGGCCAACGTGACGCGCTTCGTGACCATGCTGCGGGAGTTCGCCGCCAGTTCCCAGTTCCTCATCGTCAGCCACAACAAGCGGACGATGGAGGCGGCCGACGTCATCTACGGGATCACCATGGAGGAATCCGGGGTGAGCCAGGTGCTCGCGGTCGATTTCAAGAAAAAGTCCGCCGCCCCGGGACCCGGGCCCGAGTTGGCCGCCGAGCCCGACGCCGGCCGCTGAGCCATCATGCGCTGGGGAGTTCTGTCGGACATTCATTCCAATCTGGAGGCGCTCGAGGCGGTTCTGCGCGCCTTGGCGGCCCGGCGCATCGACGGCTACCTATGCTGCGGGGATATCGTGGGCTACGGCCCCAATCCCAACGAGGTGGTCGGGCGCCTGGCGGCGCTTAAACCCCTGCATGCCGTCAGCGGCAACCATGACTTGGCGGTCGTGGGCCGGATGGATCTGGAATGGTTTAACGCGTACGCGCAGGCGGCGGTCGTATGGACTCGGTGGAAGCTGTCTCAGGAAGCGGCCTGGTTCCTCGAGGCGCTCCCGGAGCGTCTCGAGACGAAGGACTTCACCCTCGTGCATGGTTCTCCCAGGGATCCGGCGGAGGAGTACCTCCTGACGGCCCAGCAGTTCATCGACAACCTGGCGCACTTTAAGAAATTCCCTTGTTTCGTGGGGCACAGCCACCTCCCATGGTGCTTCGGAGTCGAGGCCTCCCAGCCGCCTCCAGCCGATTGGGGCAAAGCGCCGCTGTCTCCGGTCGAGATTCGAAAGGTGGAGCTGTCGGACGGTCAGAAAATAGGCATTCCCCGGGGCTTCCCTTGGGTGCTGAATCCGGGTTCCGTCGGGCAGCCGAGAGACCAGGATCCAAGGGCTTCCTGCGCCGTTTTCGATGATGAGACGCGCGACTATGAGTTGGTTCGCGTCGCCTACGATATTCCCAAGGTCCAGGCCAAGATGCAGGAAGCCGGCCTGCCCGCTTTCCTGGCCACCCGCCTGTCGTACGGACAGTAGGGCTCTGGCAGAGCCCTAGGTCCTAGGACACATTTCGGGATAGGTCCTTTGGCGTTTGGAAAAGGGTCGCTGGGCCCATGCATCCGGCGAACATCCCGCGCTACAATAAAAGCGAGCAAGCTGGC
>JACQPI010000110.1 GCA_016207585.1 Elusimicrobiota bacterium
CCCGGATTGGATTCCTCCAGCCGCCCCCAAACGATCCCTCCGATCGTGGGCGTCCTCTTTAACGGACCCCGGCCAAAATGTTACCCTATACCTTTCCGATCCCCGACGTGGAAAGCCATGAATAAAACCGCGGACAAAGTCACGACATCGCGCCTCATCGAGATGAAGCAGAAGGGGCTTCGAATCACGTCGCTCACGGCCTACGACGCCCCCACCGCGCGCCTGCTCAACGAGGCGGGAGTCGACGTCGTTTTGGTGGGCGACTCGGTCGCCAACGTCAAGCTGGGCTACGAAAACACGCTCCCGGTGACCCTCGATGAGATGCTGCACCATGTGCGGGCGGTCCGCCGAGGCAACTCGCGCGCGCTCTTGGTCGCCGACATGCCCTACCTGTCCTACGAGCTCGATTCCCGAGAGGCCTGCCGCAACGCGGGCCGCCTCGTGAAAGAAGGCGGGGCCGAGGCGGTCAAGATCGAGGGCGGAATCGAAGTGGCCCCGGTCGTCAAGGAGCTTCTGCGCGTCAACATCCCCGTCATGGGGCACTTGGGCCTTACCCCCCAGGCGGTCCACAAACTCGGCGGGTACAAGGTGCGGGGGCGCAAACCCCAGGAAGCCGAGAAGATGCTCACGGACGCGAAAATCCTGGAAGGCGCCGGCGTTTTCGCGATCGTCCTCGAGTGCGTCCCGGCAGAACTGGCGGCGGAAATTACACGAAAGGTCTCGGTACCGACGATCGGCATCGGGGCCGGCTCCGCCTGCGACGGCCAAATCCTCGTCGTCGACGACCTGTTGGGGCTCACGGACAACCCGCCCCCCAAGTTCGTTCGACGCTACGCCAACCTCCGCGACGAGGCGCTGCGCGCCGCGCGCCAATACGTCCAGGACGTCCAGGAGGGCGCCTTCCCGGCGCCGGAGCACGCCTACCGGCAGCCTATAGAGGCCAAGACGAAGAATTGAACGGAGCCGGGATCCTCGCGGTACTATCCCTGTTGGCCATCGGCGTAATGTTCGCCGCGGCATGGTGGGGAACCAACGTTATTTTTCATCCGCCGAAAATGCTGCCGATGGAAATCTGGCCGGACCGCTACCGGCTTTCCTATGACCGCGTGGAATTCGAAACTTCAGACGGAATTCTCCTGAAGGCCTGGCTCATCCCAGCCCAATCCCCGACCGACAAGACGATCCTGCTGTGCCACGGTTGGGGAGACAACAAGGGGGATCTCCTGCAGCACACGCACTTCCTGGCCCGGCGATTCAATCTCTTCATGCCCGACTTCAGGCAGCACGGGGAAAGCCGCGGCAGCCTTTCCACCGTCGGCTGCCTGGAAGCCCGGGACATCGAGGCGGCCCTTGAATTTCTCAAGAACGCTCGGCCCTCCTGGAGCGCCTCTCCGGGCATCTTCGGCCTGTCGATGGGCGCGGCGATCGCGCTTTGGGCCGCGGCGCGCCATCCTCGGATCAAGGCGGTCGCGATCGAAGCCCCTTTCGCCTCATTCAACGAGGTCGTGGCCCAATGGATGAAAAACAAAACGCACCTTCCCTATTTCCCAACGGCGTGGCTCACGCTGCTCGTCGCGCGGCTGCGGCTGGGGGAGGATCCCGAACCCTACAGCCCGATCTATCAGATATCCAAAATCTCTCCCAGGCCCCTTTTGGCCGTTGCCGGGGAGCTCGACCGGCTCATGCCGCTTTCGGTCGTGCGCAAACTGTTCGATAGGGCCAAAGAGCCCAAGGAGTTGTGGATCATTCCCGAGGCGACCCACGGAAAATGCGAAGAGAAGGCCGGCGCCGAATATCACAATCGCCTCACGGATTTTTTCGCAAAGCACTTGTGACCATGAAGATCGTCCGCTACGTCTCGCTTATGCAGCGAACCTCCCAAGCGTTGCAGCGCCGCAAGCGCACTCTGGGATTGGTCCCTACGATGGGAGCGCTGCACGGAGGCCATCTCTCGCTGATCCGCCGGGCCCGGCGGGAAAACGACCGGGTCGTCGTATCGATATTCGTCAACCCCCTCCAGTTCGGCCCCCGGGAGGATTTCAAACGCTACCCCAAGCCCCTGGCTCGCGACAGGAGCCTTTGCTCCCGAGAACGAGTGGATTTTCTCTTCCTTCCGACCGGCCATGAAATGGTCCCGCCCGGTTTTGGAAGCCACGTCGAAGTGGAGGGGCTCTCCGACGTTCTCTGCGGGGAATTCCGCCCGGGGCATTTTCGAGGCGTGGCTACGATCGTCCTAAAACTTCTGGAGATAGCGCGGCCGAGTCGCGCCTATTTCGGAGAGAAGGATTTCCAGCAGCTGACGATCGTCCGGCGCATGGCCTCGGATTTCAACCTTCCCGTCCGTATCATCGGTTGTCCCACGGTGCGCGAGGCCGACGGCTTGGCGCTATCGAGCCGCAACGCTTACCTAGATGCGACCGAGCGCGCTCAAGCGCCTCTGCTGCACCAAGCGCTTTCCCTCGGGGCCCGCATGGCCCGCCGAGGCCGCGCGGGCGTCGAGATACGGCGTCGGATGCGCGAGGCGCTTGGGCCTATCCGGGACGGGCGCATCGAGTACGCGCGGATCGTAGATCCCACGACGCTGAGGGAGACGAAACGGCCAAGGCCGGGCGACCGCGTCATCGCGGCGATCCGCATCGGCCGCACCCGCCTCATCGACAACGTCGCCGTCTAACCCAAACCCATGATACAGAACAAACGCCAAAAACTATGGATCGATACCCAGGCTCAGCTCATTTGGCTGGCCATCGTCCTTGTGCTCGTCGCGGCAAGCCTCGCGACGGCCTACCTGAGCATCGCGCGCGGCCTAGAGCAGATGTCGTTTCAGACCGGACGCATCTTCTTTTCGATCGACGACGCCCTCCATGCGATCCAGCGGCCTTTCCTGGTCGCGAGCGCGGTCGTCCTATCGGCCGCGGCGTTTCTGTCGATTCTATGGTCTCACCGCGTCATCGGCCCGCTCATGGTCTTGACCGCCGGCATCCGCCGTATCCGCTCCGGCTATTTGGACGGCGAGTGGCGCGCGCGCAAGAGCGATCTTCTCTCCGGGACGGTCCGGGACCTCACCGAGATGCAGACCGCGCTGCGCAAGGCCGCCGATGAGGACCGCCGGCGCCTGGCCCAGGCCCAAAAAGAGCTGGAAGCGCTCGGCGAGGACCTCCGCAAGGCGAAAGCTCCCGCCCGCGCGGGCGAGCGCGTCAAGAAAATCCAAGAGCAGCTCGGGGAAATCGGCGGGTTCTTTAAGCAGTGATGCGCCCGTCAGGCGGCGACGGCTTGGGACCCCGGGACGCGAACCAAACGAGCTAACTCCCGGGTCCGAGCGTAGAGCTCGCGGGCTTCCCGGTCCTGCGGATGAGTCTCCAGCCGCTCTTGGAACGTAGCCAAGAGCCGATCGAGCTTCCGGACCGAGGGCGAGTGGCGGCGGGCCTGCGATATGAACGCCGCGTACTCGGCCGGCGTGGCCTCCTTCAAGAGATAGCGCCAATTAATGAGGTCCGACGCGGTCAGCTCCGCGTCCTCCATGGCGACTTTCAGCTCGCGCGCGTGCGTGCGCGGCGAGAGGTACGTCCCGAACAGCGCGTCCATCATGGGGTGGACGATCGTGAAGTTGTTGCGCTGATCCCAATGGTGCAGAAGGTGTATCTTCTCGAGCCACTGATAGTAGGCGCTGTTCATCCACGGATGCCGGACCAGATGGAAACGCTCGTGAGCCGTCTCGACGATGAGCTTCGCATAGCCCGCGATCGACGCGGCGAAAAGGAGGGTACTCCACCGCCAACCCATCGTCGCCGGCGCCGCCGCGCACGCCAGCACGGCCGGAACCACCCAGCTCCAAGCGATTCCGTCCTCGGAATCGACATAAGGCATCGCCCGGCGGTAGAAGCGTCCGATCGGGTAGATCACCATGTGGTGGATCCAATGGTACATCTGGTTGCGCCGCATGACCGCGGACCGGCGCGTCAACCAGCCCAAGTGCTGGAAGAACCGGTGGTACACGTAACCGAAGGCCTCCACGATCAGGATCCCGCGCGCAACGACCGAAAGCGGCGAAAGCACGAAACGGATCAGCCACGGGGGCGCCCCGTACGCCGATAGAACCCCGAAGAGGGGTCCGGTGACAGGATCGGTCCAGGCGGCATAAAGCAGCAACGCGCAGCCGGCGATCGCCCAGGCGGTCCAAAACCGGACGGACCAACGGGACGGAATTGATTCCAGGAAATCGGTCCAAACGCCCTCGGAAGCCATTGATTCCATTGTAACACACCTACCGGCTTTTTTCCAACCTTTGCAGCATCTCCCGGGCTTCGCGGACGTTGTCGGCATATTCGCCCGGATCCCTGGGTTCCCGGACCTCGAATATTTTATTCAGCACATCCCTGGCCTTTTGAACCTCTCCGATCTCCACATAGGCCTGGGCCAAAGCGGGATGGTGGGCCGTATAGGTCGGGTCCGCCTCCAGGGCCGTTTCCAGTTCTCGCACCGCGCCTTTTTTCGATCCCCCGGCGAAGCGAGGGATCTGCCTGAGCATCTCTCCCAGGACATGGCGCGCCCCGCCGTGGCTAGGGTCCAACTCCAGCACCCGGCGCATCTCCGCCTTGATGGGCCGCACCAAAAAGAGAGACTTCCATATTCCCCTCGTCTGCCCGGTGCGCCCCATCGCGACCCCGAGCCAAAAGTGCGCCTCCGCGTTGGGCTCCTCCTTTTCCAAGGATCGCCTGACGGCCGCCTCGGCCTTCTCGAACAATTCGAGTTTTTTCCGACGTTCGGACCGGCGTTCCCCCAACCGCACCCAGGCGCGTCCCAGCCGCCAAAGGGCGCCGGGATCTTCGGGATCCGCCTTCAGCATATCCTCCAATCCCGCAATGGCGCGCTCCAAGTTGCCTTCGAGATGCCGATGGAAATAAAGCTCATCGACCACGGCCCATCGCCCGGTTTCAGCAATAGCCGGTGTTTTTTCCGCAACGAGCGGGGCGGCTCTCAGATGTCCGGGACTCAAGAAATAAAGGCCCGTCCAGAGACCCAGCGCGAGAAACCTCACGGATCGCCTCCGCGTCCGAGTCCCTTCAAAAGCAAGCGTTCCGTCGAGACTCGCAAGCGCCTACGCGTCTGCCTCATCGCTGCTCCCGCGTTTTCCCCCTCCCGCATCAAGCTCTCGCAAAGGACCCCTGGAATCGTCTTCAAGGTTTTCAAGGCCTCCGGCAGGATCTGCCCACACAATAAAAAAACCGGCACCCTGCGCCGACGGGCCCTGTGAGCCAAGACGATCGCTCCCTTGCCGAAGAAGCTCTGGCGGTCGAGCCGCCCCTCGCCGGTCAGCACGATGTCCGCCGCGCCGATCCTTGCATCCGCGCCCAGATGGTCGAGCACCCAGGGAGCCCCCGCGACGATTCGGGCGCCGAGAAACGCGCAGAGCCCGGTTCCAAGGCCGCCCGCCGCGCCCGCGCCCGGATTTTTCGACACGTCCCGACCGACGTCGCGCTTAATGATTAGTGCATAACGCGCGAGGCTTCGCTCGATGACGCGAACCATCGCGGGCGTCGCTCCCTTCTGCGGTCCGTAGACGCGCGCCGAACCGAAAGGCCCCAGGAGAGGATTTGTGACGTCGGAAACCGCCAGGATATCTGCGGCCTTGACCCTGGGATCTAGCCCCGACAGATCGACGCGCCCCAGTCGGCCCAAAGGGCCGGCGCCCGGAGGCAGCTTCCTGCCGTTTTTATCCAAGAAGCGAACTCCGAGGGCGGCCGCCATCCCGCCCCCCCCATCACTGGTCGCGCTGCCGCCCATCCCGACCACGACTCGCCGGACGCCGTGCTCCAGCGCGTCGCGGATGAGCTCGCCCGTCCCGTACGAGGTCGCGCCCAGGGGGTCCAATCGGCGGGATGCAAGCCCCGCAATCCCGGACGCCTGGGCCATCTCGATGACCGCGGTCTTCCGGTCGCTCAACAACGCATAACAGGCCCGCCGCGGACGGCCCAAGGGTCCGATGACGCGCCTGAAAACGCGCCGCCCGCCCTTCCTTTGCAGGAGGACTTCCATCAGGCCGTCTCCTCCGTCCGAGATCGGCATGAGGTCCAAGGCGGCCCGAGGCGCCGCGCGCCGCACGCCCAGCGCCATCGCGCGGGCTGCTTCGGCGGCGGTCAAGCTTCCCTTGAACGCGTTGGGCGCGATTAAAATATTCACAAGCTAAGATAAACTTGGCGAATCAATATCCAGCTGAAGCAATTCCACCAAATAATATAAATTGGTAAGCATGATAGGCCTGTCGACCGTAAAAGATAAGAGCACTCTCCATGATCACCGACAACAAAGCTAGAACCAATCGAAGATACAGCTCCCGCTGGGAGCGAATTTGCCTCTTAACCAAACGTGATGTAGAAACATAAACTCCATAACAGCACCACAACATAAAAAGGCCCAGAATAACGCCACCTAAGCCTCCAAGGAAGGGCTCATCCGAAGCAAACTCCCAAAGAGCCAACAAAGGTACTCCAGCAATAATAAGCAGTTCTATCGCCGCTAAAATCTGGAATATGATCGTCGCCCATATCAGCATCGGGGACAAAAGCTCTGCATTTTTGTCATCCGTGACCATATCACTCACCTCCGAATTTTGAACTGGTAAAGATCAACCGAACCCATTGCGGCTCGACGAGCAGCCGCCGACTATGGCCGGCCATAGTCGGTATGCACGGCGTTGGCCGATGACGAGTTCAGCGAACAACACGGGTTTGGCAAATGCTTCCCCCCTCCAAACCCCCCGCTAAAATCATGAGGAACCGTTCATCCCAGCTAATTCTAAGAAGCCGCCGTGAAAGATGCCTTCGAATCGGGAACGACATCCTTATTCGCCAGGTTGGGAGGGGTGCGGCCGTAGACCAAGAAATCGACCAGGCTGGCGGCCGCGAGGTTGCCCATCGCGTCCCGGGTCTCGCGCGAAGCGCTGGCCAAGTGAGGGACGAGAACCGCATTGGCGCACCGGGCGAGTCCGGAGGCGATCTTGGGCTCGTTTTCGTACACATCCAGAGCGGCCCCGCGGATCCAGCCGGCCTTGAGAGCTCTCACCAGCGCATTTTCGTCCACGATGGGGCCCCGCGCCGCGTTGATCAGGTACGCCGAGGGTTTCATCATCCTCAGGCGCTTCTCATTCATCAAATGACGCGTGGAGGAATCGAGAACCGTGTGGAGGCAGACGAAATCGGACTCCCGGAGCAACTCCTCCAGCTCAACCCGGCGCGCGTTGAGACTCTTCTCGATCTCCGGGAAAACGGGCTGGACGTCGTAGTACAAGACCGGCATGCCGAAGCCCAGCGTCCGACGGGCGACCGCCTGACCGATGCTCCCGAACCCCACGATGCCGAGCGTCTTGCCGTAAACATCCGTTCCCAAAAGCATCAACGGGTCCCACCCTTTATACTTCCCCGCGCGCATCATGCGGTCCCCCTCGACCACGCGCCGGGCGGCGGCGAACAAGAGCGCCCAGGTGAAATCCGCGCACGTCTCGGTGAGCACGCCGGGAGTATGAGTGACAAGAACGCCGCGCCGAGTCGCCTGCGCCAAATCGACGTGGTCGAGTCCCACGGAAAAAGTCGCGACCATCCGCAGGCGTGGCGCGGCGTCGAAGAGCTCCGCGTTCACCTGTTCCGTCAACAGGCACAAGAGTCCTGAGGCGGTCTTGATCCGCTTCAAGAGATCCCGGCGCGGGATCGGGGTGGAGCGGTTGTAATAGTCGATCTGGAAGTGGGGCTTGAGAAGTTCCAATGACGCTTTGGGAATGTTACGCGCCACGACGACGAGCGGTTTTTCTGCCATGCGGAATATTCCGGAAGCGGCCGCCCCGGCTTACGGGAACAGTCCCCGGATCCGGACCGCCTGGGCCAACCGGCGCAACGCCAGCATGAATGCGGCCAGCCTCAGGTCCACCTTCTCGCGCGTATGGATATCGTGGACGTCCCGGAAGCTGCGCACCATGTGGTCCTTGAGGCGGGCGTTGACGTCCTTCTCATCCCAGAAGAACGATTGGATGTCCTGGACCCATTCGAAGTAGCTGACGGTGACGCCGCCGGCATTGGCCAGGATGTCCGGAACCACCAGGATTTCCCGTTTCGCGAGGATACGGTCCGCCTCGGTCGTGGTCGGGCCGTTGGCGCCCTCCACGATGTATTTGGCCCGGATGCGATGCGCGTTGTAATGCGTGATCTGGTTTTCCATCGCGGCCGGGATCAGGATGTCGCAGGGAAGCTCCAGCAGCTCCTGCGTGGAAATCTTGCGCCCCTTGGGAAACCTCGATATCGTGTCGTGCTTGTTGGACCACTCGGCCAGCGCCTCGACGTCGAGGCCCTCGGGATTGTATATCCCGCCCATCACGTCCGCGGCCCCCACGACGCGGCAGCCGTGCTGCGCGAAGATGCGCGCCACGTTCATTCCGACGTTCCCGAATCCCTGGACGACGACCGAGGATTCGCGCAGGTCAAACCCCTTTACGTTCGCCAACTCCTGGGTGATGTAGAAAACTCCGCGCCCCGTCGCCTCCCGGCGCCCCAGCGAGCCGCCGATGTCGACCGGCTTGCCCGTCACGACCCCGGGCGCCGAGTACCCGATCGTCATCGAGTAGGTGTCCATCACCCAGCCCATGATCTGCTCGTTGGTGTTGACGTCGGGCGCAGGGATGTCCTTGTCGGGGCCGATGATGATCGAGATCTCGGCGGTGTAGCGGCGCGTCAGCCGCTCGATTTCGCCTATCGACATCTCCTTGGGGTTGCAGATCACGCCCCCCTTGGCTCCTCCGTAGGGCAGGTTCATGACCGCGCACTTCATCGTCATCCAAAAGGCGAGCGCCTTCACCTCCTCCATCGATACCTGGGGGTGGAACCGGATACCCCCCTTCGCGGGGCCGCGGTCGAGATTATGCTGGACCCGGTAGCCCTCGAAAACGCGCAGGGTCCCATCGTCCATCTTGACCGGAACTGAGACTGTAAGGGTGCGCTTGGCGTGCCGCAACCGCTCTAGAATGTACTGCTCCAATCGTATTTTCTGAGCCGCGCGGTCGAGTTGCTCCATGGCCTGATGCCACGCGTTGGCCTCCCGGGCATCCTGCGAGCCGTTGAGGGCCCCCTTCCATTTAACCGGCCTGTCCATGGTTTTAAGCGACATAAAAACGCCTCCCGCCGCGTCTCGTCGCGGCATCCGACTTATTTTGCTACCGGCCGAAGCGGCTCAAGTGTTGGCGCATCAAGCAATCGTTCATGACGACCCTCAAGCCGTTTTTGCGCGCCAGCTCCGCCGCCCCGAGGTCCTCGATCCCGTCCTGCATCCACACCGCCTTCGCCTTCACCGCCACCGCTTCCTCAACGATCGGGAATACGAATTCCGAGCGCCGGAATATGTCGACGGCGTCGATAAGTTCCGGAACGTCTCGAAGGCTCGGGTAGCACCTCTCGCCCAATATCTCCGGCACCGCCGGCCGCACCGGAATCACGCGGTAACCCGCCTCCAGCAGGTACGCCGCGACCTGGTGGGACGGACGATCCGGCCGAGGGGAACAGCCGACGACCGCGATCACCTGCAGCTTGAGAATCTCCTCGATGTCCTCGGGGCGGTTCACTCTATTAGGAATAGTACTAATTCCCCGATTTTTTGGCCAGCAATCCGAGACGCCCACTTGACAGCGAGTCCCCGTCGCCTAATAATTAACATGTCGCGACCACCGTGAGCCTCCCGACGATGACAACCGCCCCCACGCGCTCCAACAGCTCCGTCGGCATGATCGCCCTGCTCCTCATCGTGCTCGTCGATATCGCACTGCTCGCCTGGTTCTGGTATCGGCGCCAAAATTCCCAAGACAACTACGGCAACACCGCCATGACGCTTCCGGTCGTGCAGCCGGTCGAACCGATCACGCCGCTATTTCTCCCCCCGGGGACGGAGGCGGACTCCCATCCCGGTCCCCCCGGCCCCGCCGCCCCGCACGCCAGGGTGGTCGAGGGCTCTCGCTCGGTCTCCGCCCCTCCCGATGTCTTGCGGGGGCAGACAGCGGCCAGGGTCACCCTGCCCCGAACGTCCTCCGCCTTCATCCATCTTCAACGCCAAGACAAATACCGGAAATCCAAGGCTCTGCGCGCTTGGCGGAGGGACTTCCTCGCCTACCCCGACTTGGCCCAAATCAACCGGAAATACTGGCGAGACCGGGACGCGGGCGCCTTCATCGTGGCGACGCTCAAATCCCCGAATTTCGCCTCTCTCTTCAAACGTTACGCGACCCGCTCGGAGCTTCGAGACTTCACCCGAGAGATGATATCGGCCCCGGGCGTTCTCGCCGAGGCGCAGCCCCTCCTGACGAACCCCTCCGTGATGGCGGCCGCTAAAAACTTCAGCATCCCCGGTCTGCCGCCGCTCGGGAACCTCATGAATCTGGGCCAAAGATTCTCGACCGACGAAGCCCAAGCGTTGCGGGAAATGGAAAAAGACCCTCGACTCCGGAAGTATCTGGAGCAACAAAAGAAACCCTAGGGTAGGCCCGGCGACGCCGATTGTCAAGGGAAATCAGCCCCCGATTCCAAGGCTTGGAGCCGCTTCGCGACGTAACTGGGGATCCACAGCAAGTGGAGCATCGCGGAATAGTGCCCGAGGGGAAGCCAAACCTGGCGCGCGCTCGGAAAGGCGCGCTGGAGCGCCCGAGCGTTTTCCAGCGGGATCACCGTATCCGAGCGAACATTCAACAAGAGCACTCTCTTATCGCGGTTCCTATCCGCGAACTCGATGGGATCCAGCCCGCGGAATGCACGCGACAATTCCCGCGAGGAAAGTCCCAGACGGGAGAGGGTGGCTCCGGTCATGGAACTGCGGGTCAAAAGCGAGGGGAAGTCCGCGCCGCCAAGAACGAAGACGCCGCCCTTGAGCCGCCCGTCCAGCGACAGCACGACGGAACCGACCAGGGCGCCCAGGCTGATCCCCAGGACCGATATCCGTTTTGGATCGACGCGCCCCGAGCGTTCGAGCCATGAGATCGCGCGCCGGGAGTCCAAAACCGCTTGGCGGAAATTGAAGGCGAGACGCTCCGGAGTTCGAGCCAGGAACACCTGGCCGCTTGGGATCAACGCGTTCGGTCTTCGATGAAACTGGTACGGCAGTTCAATGATGAAGACCGAGAAGCCCCGCCGGACCAGCTCCCCCGCAAAACATGTTTCGATCCAAAGATTCGGCGCCGCCATGACCGGGAGCAGGAGAACGCAAGGAGGAAGCGCTTTCGACTCCGGCCGGTCCGCGCCGCCCGGGACGTAGAAACGGCCCCAAACGGTGTCGTTGGCGCCGAACCCGCTGCGGACTGGAGAAGGGAAACGCACCTCATAAAGCCTGCGGCCGCGTCTCTCCTCCATGAGCTCGACTTGGGCGTCGAAAGGCTCCCCGGCCCCCGCATCCGAGATTCCGGCGGAGGCGCCGCCGGCAAACAGCAACAGTGCCGCGAGGAAAAGATTCTTGCGCGACATAAATACTCCAAGCCCGGGGCCCAGCGCCGGCGCTAGCGCCGCGACGGCCGAGGCATTAGAAGCCCATCACGACCGAGAGAGTATGCTGATAGACGTCCCGCCGGCCGGTCTGAGTCGTGGCCCGCACCAGCGACCAATAGGAATAGTCATATTTCCATATGATGTGGTCCGTCACTTGAAAATTAAAACCCAGGGTGAGCTTATCCATGCGCGTGCCCACCCGCGTCGCATTCGGGTCGAACGCGGCGACCGAGGTGAAATTGCTCCCGTTGATGTTGATGGGACTGGGCGGCAACAGCAAGGAAAGCCCCGGTCCGCGGCGAAACATCTGGTTATAGACGGCAACCCCGGTCAAGCGCTTGCCCCAGCGAGGCCTGCGCAGCAGCGGATAGGACGTTTGAACGAAATAGCCCTGCACCGCCTCATAATCGGTCGCGAGCTGGATCGGACTGAGCAGCGTCCCGGTCGAGCTCAAGAGCGGAGAGCGGAAGTCGGTATAGCTGTGCATGTACTCGGCCGCGACGTTGAGGCCCTGATATTCAAAGGCCATGTCGAACCCTAGGACGGTGTAGTTCAAGGTCCCCTCCAGATTGTATTGCCCCCCCATGGCGGATACCCCGAACGTGATGCCGTTCAAGTCGCGCTTGCCCTCCGGAATCGGCCAAGGCAAGTCGAGGCTTCCCAGCGCGTATACCACGCGGCCTCCGATGGCCTTGTTGTTGTTGTTGTCGGCCAGGTTATTGTTCTCGTGGCCGAAGTCGATCGAGATGCCGTTGGGCGGCGGCCCGGGCACTCCCAGATTGTCAGGCCTCGGGAACGTCCGGGAACGATTGGACGCCTCGCTCAAGCCGTTGACGACGAAGACCGTGGCTTCGTTGGGCCAGATGCGGTGATCGCCCGGCGGGTAGTAGCTGGCGCGCGCGCCGATATCTGTATAGCCGGAGCTGAAAGGCGGGCGCGGCGAGTTGAGGCGCACGACCAAGTCGAGGCTGTCGGGAGACGCGTAGAGGAGGGGCCGAGTGACGGTCAGAAACATGTCGGGCCGGTAGAGCTCGTTATAGCGTCCGAAAGGGACCAGGAATTTTCCCAGCTGGAAATTCCAGTGAGAGATCTTGTCGTACTGAATATTGAACCGGTACAGGCTCGGCTGCCCCTGCCCTCCCGTCGGCATCTGGAACTCGATCACGTAGGGTATCCCGTCGTGCATCGGGCCGTCGAAGGCGAAAAATAGGTCCGCCAGGTAGACTTCGTTTTGGATCTGAGTCTCGAAATCGGGCCGTCGCGGGCCGACGTTGCGCCAATTCAAGGAGAAGCTGCCCGAAAGCTTCCAGGGAAATCCGCGGCGCGCAGGTTCTTCGCAAGAGGCGCGCGGGACGGGCAGAAGATAAGACAGCGAAAAGGAAAGGACGGAAAGGGAAAGAAAAGGAAAGCAACGGCATGAACCGAGCGTTCGAAGCGCTCCGAACATTCCCCCTTTTTTAGCTTCTCTTATTTTCATTACCGTCGCCTAAAGTTGACAGCCCCTTTCCAATTGAGATAAAATGCGCATCGTCAGGCTTCCGGAGTCTAGCAGATTTATCGCGGCCGCTAAAAGCAAAAGGAGGGTTCAAATCGGATGTCCCACGTGATTTTGGACAAATGCCTCGGCGAGGTATACGCTTCCTGCGTGGATGTCTGTCCGGTGGAATGCATCCACCCGGTGGACTATAAGGGCGAGAAGTTCATGATCATCGATCCGGACGTCTGCATCGACTGCGGCGTCTGCCTTCCGGAATGCCCCATCGGCGCGATCGTCGGTTCCGTGGACGAAAGCCCCGACTGGGCCAAGATCAATCACGAGCTTACCCCGGCCTCCAAGGACTACGAGGCGAAAAACGGGAAGGCGCCGCCGCGGCCCCCCAACGACCCGCCGCACAAGCCGACCAACAAATTGGTCAAATAATCCGGCCCGCGCGCTCGGCTCCCAGGTCATCTCCGCTTTCAGGCGACAAGTCTTCGCAATTCCATGAATCACCGCAAAAGCCGGCTACCAGCCTTGCTTTTTCTGCTATTTGGGATATACTCTCCGGGTCTCTGGGCAGGCATGACCATCGTCCACACCACGCCCCACGACTTCAGGAACGCCAAGCTGGAAGGGCTTCGCTTCGCGCCCTTGGAACAAGCGGTCCTGATCGGATCCGGAAGCGTAGAATCCCCTCCGATCCCGTCGCTGTTCCCGTTCAATGATCTGGTCGGCTCCTGGAATGCGGACCTTCCGCCCGGCGGGTCCATCACGATGGAAGCTCAGGCATTGACCGACGCCGGATGGACCCCCTGGTATAAATTGGGAGGATGGGATAAGTCGGGAGGGCGCAGCTTCGGCGAACAAAAGGACCGGGCCGGGCGCATCGACGTCGATACGTTGAAGCTGGACCGCCATGCGACCGCGTTTCGCTACAGGATACATCTCGCGGCGACCGGAGCCCGGCCGCCGCGCCTGCGCCTGGTGGCCCTCACCTATGAAGACACTTCCCACGAAATCGCCGCTTCTACGGGAGCGGTTCGCAACGGCCCGTGGACGCGGGAGCTCCAGATTCAATCGCGCTCGCAGATGGAAGAACAGGCGAAGTACAAGCACGATATCTGCAGCCCGACATCCCTGGCCATGGTCCTTGAATTTTGGGGAAAGAAATTTTCCATGCTCAAAGTACTCAAGGCCGTACAGGACCGGAAATCCCAGCTCTACGGCAATTGGACGCTCAACGTCGCCGCCGCGGCGAATTGGGGCTTGAGCGGCTATGTATCCAGGCTGCGCGGCATCGAGGAGCTCGAACGCCAGATCGCGCAGGGCCGGCCCGTCGTCGTCTCGATCGCCTTCGCGGAGGGAGAGCTCTCCGGCGCGCCCATCCGCAAGACGAAAGGCCACCTCTTCGTGGTCGCCGGCTTTACGCCCAAGGGCGACGTCATCGTCTACGACCCCGCGGCCGCCGACCGCGCCTCCGTCCGGCACGTATACCGCCGGGAGGAGTTCGAGCGCGCCTGGCTCGGCGCCAAGCACGGCCTCTCCTACGTTTTGGGCCCGCGGTTCCCGCTGGAAATGGCGGTGGCGGAACCCGCCGTGGATCTCCTGCATGCGCTCAAGAAGAATCCGCCGCAATCTTACGACGACGGCAACCGCGCCTCGCAGCTTCTTTACGGGGAGAAGGTCGTCGCCCGCAAGGCTAAGGGGAATTGGCTTTTGGTGGAGGCCGTCGAGCAGCCGCACTGGACAAACGGAAAATGGACCGGCTACCCTGGCTGGGTGGACGCAGCCGCCCTCACAGCGTGGGCGAACGCCCCGGAACCCAACGCAGTGGTGCGCACCAAGCGCGCGTCCTTGAAACCGGATGAACCCGCTCCCGCAGAGACGGACTTCCAGATATCGATCGGCACCAAGCTCCGGGTGGAATCGAGCCGGGGAATTCAAGCCAGGATCCGTCTCATCGATGGACGCACCGCCCGGGTGCCGGCGGCCGCGCTCAAGCCCCTGCCGGCGGGAGGCAAGTCCTCCGCGCAGGACGCGAGCGTTGAAATCATCCTGCACGCCGCCGAAGAGTTCATCGGGGATATCTACACCTGGGGCGGCCTCTCGGCGGTCCAAAAAATCCACGGATGGGGAACGGATTGCTCGGGTCTGTCCCACCTCGCCTA
>JACQPI010000108.1 GCA_016207585.1 Elusimicrobiota bacterium
GCCCAGGGGATAGAAGGGCACGGAGGGGACGCTGATGGCGCTCGACGGCACGTTGACATCGTAAACGAACGCGACGGTCGGGTTGCTCGGAGAGGCGTTGCCCGACTCGTCGACGGCCCTCGCGGTCACCTGATACTGCTTATTATCGATCCAAGAAGGCGCCGAGAGGGTCCATGGGTTGGTCGCGCTTGTCACGACGTAGCTGGCGGCCACCGTGGAGGACCACACGTAGCCGGTCCAGTAAAAATTAGGAGAGTCCGAGATATCGACGATCTGAGTCTCCACGCGGCTGACCCCGGCCGGAGAGTCAAAGGAGGTTCCCCGCAAAGTCGTCAGGAGACGCGCAGTCCCGTAATTAGGCGCGGCTGCCATGGGCGTGCTGATGACGACCGTGGGGCCGACGCGGTCCAGGGTCACCTGGATCGTCGTGGCGGACTGCAAATTGGCTGCCTTGTCCCGAGCCTGGATCGCCAGGGTGAAGACCGTGTCATCCTGCGCGACGATGCTCGGCTGCACCTGTCCGGAGATGCCCCCGGGATACGACCAGCTGATTGGCCCGCTCGTCCCCGAGGGATCGACCGGCAATTGGTGCTGCACATTGGCGACTCCCCAATCCCCTCCGTTCCAGTAGTAGTTGTTCCCGCCTGTGGAATAGTAGACCCGCAAGTAGTACGTGCTGGGGCCCGCCAAGTCCGAGTCGGCCGTGCCGGAGATCACGTCGAGATCTTGTATGAACTGGCCTGAGACCAGATTCGAGAAACCGGACTGGGGCGCCGAGTCATCCACGATGAAATTCATGAGGTTCGTGCTGGAGGTGAAGACATTCGTCACATTGCCCGTTTCGGCCTCCGTGGCGGCGTCCCTCGCCTTGTCCCGGGCGCGCCCCTTGACCGTGTAGGCCCGGTCCGAGATCCAGTCGGCGGCCGCGAAGAAGAATTCCCACGTATCCGTGCTCGCGCTGACATCCGAGAACCATGTGGCGGACTCCGTCGTATTGGAGGAGAACTTCGTGCCGTTGGAGCCGAAGACGCCCGTGTAGTAGTAGCTCGTCCCGTTGAAGAGATAGGAAACGGCGAGCTGCACCAGCTGCAGCGCGTCGTTCTCGGGATAGAAGCCTTCCTCGGAGTCCGCGGCCGTCCCCTTCAAGGCCGAGCTGCCGCTGAGTTGGGAGCTTCTGTAAATCCCGGGGTGGATCGGCTTGGTGACCTGGACCTGCGGGGCGCCCTTGTCCACGTAGACCGTGCGGCTCGACGCGGGCACGCCGAAGGAATTCTGGACGTTCCCGGCGATATCGACGCCGCGCGCCGTCAGCACATAGGGCTGGCCGCTGGCCAACTGTCCGGTCAGGTTCGAGTTGGCGTAGGTCCAGGTTGGGGTGTTGGTCACGACGCTGTAGCTGGAGCAGGTGACGTTGAACTGGCTGTTGGTATCGGACCAGCAGACGTTAAGGGCCGGGTCCTGGATGCGTATCTCCACCCTCGCCATGTCGGACTTTTTGCTTCCATAAACGCCGGCGCCATCCTCGGAAGTCCCGGCCACGGAATTCAGGTTCAGGTAGACTTGGGACTGCGTGGGGCGGGTGAAGTAGGCGGTCGGCGTGCTCGTATCGTAGGCGAAGACGAACTTGGCCGCGTTCGGAATCTGGGCGTCCGTCGGGATGGAAGACGGGTTGCCGGCCAGGTCGTTGGCATAAGCCAGGATGGTGTATTCCAGCCCGTCCTGGAGCGCCACCCCGACGGCGGTATTCGTGCTCCAGGTATACGTGGGCGGGTTGCCCGCCGGCGAGAAGTTGCCCGGCGTCAGCTCCGCCGGGTTCGGGGAGGGCGACGCGAACGCCGTCCCGTTCCAGTATTTCGTGCTCGCGTTGTCCTTGATGCGGACCCGCACCCCCGACTGCACGATGGACTGGGCGGTCGGATTTCCCGGATCGCCCGAGGTTCCCGAAATACCCGGCATGGAATTGAAGCAGCCGTCCGTCCCGGCGCAGGAGGTCTTGGCGGGAGCGGTCAGGGCGCTCAAGGGCTGCGTAGTGTCGACCACGAACGTCCTGGACTGCGGGGCCCCGGGCTGGCCCGCCCCGTCAATGGGGGTCACGGTCACCGAGTAACTCGCGTTATCCACCGTGTAAGGGGAATTCAAGAATTTGGTAAAGGACTGGGGGTTGCCGTCGATCACGTTGGTCACGACGAAGGTTGACGCCTCGTTGCTCCAGTTCTGGGTCACGTCGTACCAGTAGCTTGCCGGCTCCGTAAGGCGCTTGAGCTGTATCCTCACGCCCTCGGACAAGCGTATATTGACGCCGGTCCCGGTGATGGTGCTGATCGCCACGGCCGTGGGCCGGTACTGCTGCATATCCGGAGAGGGCGGCTGGACCAGCGTCGCCTCCGCCGCGGGAGTCTGCAGGTAGAAGGTGATATCGACGGAACCGTGAGTCGCCTCCACGTTGCCTGCCTGGTCGACCGCCGCCGCGGTGACGGTGAACGTGGACTTGTTGTCGAAGAGCACGCTCCCCGTATTCATGGACCAGGCGTAGGTCGTTCCCGTGATGAGGCTCCCGATGATGCCGGAGGACAGCCAGATCGGGTCCGACTGCCACGCGTCGCCGTTCCAGTACCAGCCCGTGTGGCAGCCCAGCGGGTTCGAGCACGCGGTTTCCTGCATACGGAGCCTCGCCACCGAGAGCTGGCCCGGAGCGTCGTCGCGCGCCGTCCCGGAGATGGCCGGCACCGCCGTCACGCTCCCGACCGGCGAGGTGGCGAGGGAGACCGCGGGGGTCGTGTCGAACGTGAAGGTGTTGGTCGTCAGGAGCACCCCGTTGCCGCCGGCCCGGTCGGTCGCCTTGGCGCTTACCTTATAATTGCGGGGACTGTTGAAATTGCCGGCCACCGCGATGGAATAGATCCAGGTGCCGCTGGAGTCCCCTACCAGGGTCGCGGTCGACCAGACGGGCGAGCCGGACCCGAAGGCACCGCCGTCCCAATAGTTGGTCGTCACCATATCCTGTACGGCCACCGCCACGCTCGAAAGGCGCGACTCGTAGATTCGGCCGGCCGGGCAGGAGGGGTTGCAGATGTCGCCGGCATGGAGCGCGCTGAAGCGGTCGTCCGCCGTCCCGCTGAGGACTATCGTCGTAGCGCTGCTGACGAAGCCGCCGTCGGCGGGGAACGTGACGCGGGCTGCCGGCGTCGTGAAGTCGATAATGAAGTTCCCCATTCCTTCCGGGGACTCGATGTTGTTCGCGACGTCCTTGGCCCGTGAGTAGACTTGATACTGGAAGCCGTCCTGCCATAGGCTCGCGGGGAACTGGGTATCGCTGATGGACCAATTCGGGGCCGAAACCGCGGCGGCGAACAGGGGCGGGTCCGGCTCCGCGCCCGTCTGCCAAGAGCCCCCGTTCCACCAGCCCGGATTGCTGCCCGCGGCGCAGCCGGAGCACCAAAGGTTGACGAGCACCTGGATGACGGCGCTGCCCGTGAGCGTCTTATTGGCGTCCGTGTAGGCGGTCCCGGAGATGGTCGATACGGCGACCGTGCCGTTGATCCCCGTTCCGGAGACCGGATTTTTTAGCTCTGAAACAGGCGTCGAGTTGTCGTAAGTGAAGCTCAACGCCGATGAAGCGTCCCAGCTCAGGTTGGCGTCGAGTTGGGCGTTCAGCGGTCCCGAGCTGTAATTAACGGCGTTGTCTCTCGCCCTGAACCACAAATAATAAAGCGCATTGTCGTTCAATGTCGGCCACGCCCGGCTCCACGTACCCGTTCCGGTCACCGTCACCCAGTTTCCGTAGCCCGGCGGGGGCGCGTCGAAACCGTTTCCAACGCCGCTCCAATAATTGCCGAGGATGCCGTTCTTAAGGAGTATCTGGACCACATTCACCCCTGAATTGCCCGTAGCGCTGTCGGCCGCCGTGCCGGCCAGCGGGGTCAATGTCGCAGCGTTGTACGCCTGCCCAGAACCGGGGAAGGTGGACACCACCACCGGCGCCTGGTCGTCATAGAGGAACGTCCGTCCCTCCGTGCCGGGCGGCGTGCCCGTGGATATGTTCGTCGCCGCGTCCAACCCCCTCACCACCACCTGGTAATCGAACCCCGCCGTGTAGCGC
>JACQPI010000114.1 GCA_016207585.1 Elusimicrobiota bacterium
GGCATACTGATTCGAGCTCCCGGCTATCTCCAGCTTTCGGGAGGGAGCCTCTCGGCCGCGGGAGGAAAAGGAGGGGATATCGACTCCTTCCTGGGTGGGAATTTGGATCCCGGAGGAGGCGGGGGGGGCGGCCGGATAAAAATATTTTACCGGGACACGGCGTCTTGGACCGTCACCCTTTCGACCGCGGCCGGTTCCAAGGGAGCGCGCCGCAGTTCCGGCAGCGTCGATCCGGCGGGCCCCGCGTCGGGTTCCTCGGGCACGGTCAGTTTCGGACTCATCGCCTCTTCCCCTACGGGCCCGGGGATCGCCGCCGCGTATGTCGCTTCGATTACGTGGAGCTGGAGCGCCGCGCCGGCGACGACCCTCTTCTGGGGAGACGCCTCCGCGGGCTCCCGGGGGTTTCGCGTTTATTCGTCGACGTCCATCGCGCCGCTGCCGGCGCCCCAGGTCGCCGCCGACGCCGCCGATACGGAGGCGACGGAAGCGGGCCTTTCGCCCAACACCACCTATTTCAGGTTCATCACGGCGTTTACGGACTGGGGAGACAGTCGCGTGTCGGACGTCGTCTCCACGCATACCCTCGCCGGCGCCGCGAGTTCCGCGACGCTCGTCTTCAGCGGCATCGCGCAAACGAGCGTCACGTTCCATTGGGCGGCCGGCAATCCCCCTAATCCGGATTACACGACCTACGAGGTCTGGCGGGCGACCTCGGCCGATTTCTCGGCCCCGGCCCGCAGCTTTGTCATCGGCCTCTCCTCCAATCCCCTGGGCCTCGTTGCCGAGACCCTGTATTTCTTCAAGGTGCGGGCCCGGAACTTAAGCGGCGTCTTCAGCGCTTTCTCCTCGACGTTCTCCATCGCCACGAGCGTCACCGCGCCGGGCGCACCGGGGGCGCCCTCCCCATCGAGCCTGTTTTCCTATGACGGAGGCGTGAACTTCCAGTGGTCGGCGGCCGCCAGCCCCTCCGGGATCAAGCAGTATCTTCTGGACGTGGGCACTGCCGAGGGCGCCAACGATTTCGGCACGTTCAGCGTCTCGGGCGCGACGACCAGTTATGCCGTGACCGGCCTCTCCAACCGGCGGACCTATTACGCGCGCGTGCGCTCCGTCAACTTCGCGGATTTAACCAGCGATCCCTCTCCGTCGAGCCCGGGCGTCGCCGTCTTCATCACGACCCAGGAGGCCCAGCGCGACAAACCCATCAACTGGCCGAACCCCTTCAACCCCAGCCAGGGGCCCACTCAGATCGGCTTTTCCCTTGGCGGTCCGGCCGATGTGACGCTCAGCATCTATACGCTGCAGGGAGACTTGGTCTATGAGAGGACCGTCTTCGTGGCCGCGTCCGGCAACCAGGTCTGGAGCTGGTCCGGCAATAATTCCGACGACCGTCGTGTGGCTCCCGGCGGCTATATCGCCCGGCTCCGCAAGCGCTACGGGGACCGCCGGGAGACTCAAAAATTCAAGATGGCCGTGATCTATTGATGGCTCATGCTGCGTAAATTGAACTCCGTCGCGGTCAAGCTCTCCCTGCTGAGTTCGCTCTTCGTTCTCGGCGTCATCGGGCTGATGGCCGAGCGCATCCTCCAGGAAAGCCGCCGGGCCTTCGTCGCCGAAATGAGCGTCCGGGCCGAGTTTTTCGCGCGGGCCTGTCGCGAGGCGATATTCCCCAAAGTGGACCCGTTCCAACTTCATTTTCACGTCGCCGAGCTCCTGCGGGAGAAGGGGGTCGTGTACGCCCAAGTTTCGGATTTGAACGGCAAGGTCCTATCCCATTCCAATCCCGCGCTCATCGGGGAAACCGACGGCTCTCCCGAGGGTCACCGCGCCTTGCGGGGTTCCCAAACTCTCCTGCAGCGCTATCGCTCCCGCGTCGACCGGCGGGAATACTACGACATCTCCGCGCCGGTCACCCTGCGCGAGAGGCGCGTCGGCACGATCCGTATGGGCTTTACGGAGGACTCCCTAGAACAGGCCCTCGCGGCCGCGAAGCGTCACATCCTCGTTCTGGCGGTTCTGGCCATCCTGGGGGCCGTCTTGGGAACGGTCCTTATCGTCAATTGGATCATGCGCCCTCTGCCCCTCTTGGCCTCGGCCGCGGAGGAGATCGGGCGCGGCAACCGCACGGTCCGCGTCGAGTGGAAAAGCCGCGATGAGATCGGGGTGCTGGCGGGCGCGTTCAACGCCATGGCCGAATCCAACGCGCGAGCCTTCTCGTTGCTGACGGAGGAGATGAAAAAATTCCAGACCGTGTTCACCCAGGCGGGCGAGGGGATCGTCTGGACCGATGCCGCCGGGGCCATCCTGCTCATCAACCCTTCGGCGAGGCAGTTGCTGGGGTTCGTGGACAGACCGCCGAATGATCTCGGGGAGGCCTTCGCGCATTTCGAGATCAAGCCTCCGCTGGGCGAATTGGCCGGGATGCGGACGCATTCCCTGCAGTGCGAATTCCATCGGCGCAATACGCCCAAGGCGTTGATCCTCGCCGGCGCCTGCGAGCGGCTGGCCGGAGAAACTTCCTCGACGGCGACGGGCCTCCTTCTCGTTTTCCGCGATGTGACCCTGGAGCGGCGCGAGGAGACCCTCTCCCGCGGCGTCCTCTCCCTCATTTCCCATAAGTTGCGCACGCCGTTGACTGTGGCTTTGGGCTTCCAGGAGCTGTTGGAGCACGGGGAGGAGGGCAGGGGCTTCACCGATTTCCAGAAAAAATCCCTCGCCCATATGCGGGCCCAAACGGAGAAATTGCGGTATCTGATCGAGAAGCTCCTGATATTCACCACGGTGCAAAATCCGGAGACGGTGCCGCTGGAGACCGCGCTGTGCCTGCCCAAGGAGATCGCCGAACGGGCGGTTCGCGGGCTCGCCCCCTGGCTGGAGGAGGAAAAGGTTCAGGTGGCCTATGCGCCCGAGAGCCTCATGAAGCTCCAGCCCCTCCTCGCCGACAGCCGCCACTTGACCGAGGCGTTGAAGAACCTGATCGAGAATGCCGTCAAATTCAATCGAAAGACTCCCAAGGGAGAAAAGAAGGCCCGCATCGAGATAGCGAGGATCGACCGCGGTCTGCGGTTTTCCGTGGTCGACAACGGCCCCGGCATCCCTCCCGAGGAACACCCTAAATTATTCAGGCGTTTCTACCAAATCGACGAGGATTTCACCGGACAGATCGAGGGGATCGGCCTGGGCCTGGCGTACGTCAAGAACGTCGCGCAAGCCCACGGGGGAACCGCGGGGCTGGAGTCCAAGCTGGGCGAGGGCAGCACCTTCTATTTCGACATCCCTTACCGGGAGAGAGCCTAATCGGTATTGCGGAGAATTTGGGAGTCCTCTATACTCAAACCCATGGTGCGGAGAAATTGGAATAAATGTCGCGTGCCGAGTTTCTTGCTGGGATGTCTCATTTTACTTTCTATATCCATGCAGTGGGTCGGGGGGCGGGAGATCGACATCATGGCTCCGATCCGGTCTGGCTTGAGGGCATTGGGGCGGAGCATGAGTCGGCCCGCGTTGCGCGGCGCGAGCGAAAAGCGTGGGCGCATTACCGTGCGGGTCTTCGATGGACGGCGCGATCCCTTCCCGGCGGATACAGCGCTTTTGGCGCGCATTCGCGACGGATTCCAAAATGAGGTCTTCGCCCGTTACGCGCGCGGTCCCGTTCTTTACTTCGAAGGCTTGCCGGTTTACGATAATTTGGGCGACCGCTATACGGTGGTTTTGCGGGCCGAGGGATACGAGCAAGCGGGAATTGGGGGAGTTCGGGTGTCCCCCGACGAGACGTCGGAAGTCGATTTGATGCTGTTGCCGCAGAGCGGCCGTTTTAATTTTTCCGGAGCCATGTGGACTCAGTTGAGGGCGGCGCGCCCGCGGCTTTGGCGCCTTCTCACCAACGGAGTCGAAGAAGATCAGGCCCGCCGGCGTTATGAGGATGCCATAGAGATGCAGGCGCTTGGGATAGGCGGGCTATTGGGGCTTATGACGGCCATCGAACAAACGCCTTTGGGCGGAACCGACGTCCTGGCCTTTATGAGGGAACTCATCTGGCAGGAGCCTCTCAATAAAGACCGGTTTTTCGCCTTTGCGGATCCGCGCTTACTCGAAGAGGTCAAGAAGGGGGTGCGCGGCGGGATGTTCAAGCGGGCCCACGGGCACTTGCATCCCGGTTCGACCAGCAGTTACAAAGAGGTGCGATTTGACGGCGCCAACTTGCAGTTGACTTTTTACGAAAAGGATCTGCGAGAGATCGGCGGGATGCCGTGCGTGAAGGTGGAGGTGGATATCGATCTCTATCGGGACGTAATCAGCCATTACCTCCTGGAGGTTCTCCCCCATTGGGGTCGCCGGGGACACACGGATCCTCGCGCCGTCTATCAATTGCGCTGGATGGAAATGCGCCGGTCAGGGCTATTGGGGTTCGATCCTCCTTTCACCGTCGATTCATAGGCGTTGAATGCAAGCGAGCTGCCACGAACCCGTTAGATATAGGAGCCATTGCTTTCCCAAATCCTCCACTAAGTGAGTAATGTGCGTCGTGTGGGGTCGGTCTGCCGGGAGCGCGCGCCGTTTGAAGGCGCGCTCTAACGTCGCCGCGCTGTATGCGTAAGCGCGGCGACTCATGTCCCGACAGACCGACCCCACACAACGGTTAGCTCTCCCTTGATGGAAATTTTGGGACAAACTTATCCACAGGCATTGTTGGCAAGTGATTTTAAAATCTCGCTAAAACTTCTTCAGGTGAGCGCCGGACTGAGTCCCGGCGA
>JACQPI010000115.1 GCA_016207585.1 Elusimicrobiota bacterium
GGCCAGGCCCTCGGGCTCCCCGCCACGATGGGGCTATTTTCTTTCATCGGCGTGGCGGTGACCTCGGCCACGGTGGTGATCTACGGCGAGAGCATCTGGGACCCGGTCGTGCTGATCGCCAAGTTCAAGAACCCCGTGGTCCTCGCCGTCGCCCTGGTCTCCTTGTGCATCGCCACGCTGGCCACCAACATCGCGGCCAACGTGGTGAGCCCGGCCAACGACCTCGCCCACCTCTGGCCCAAGCGCATCAGCTTCCGGACCGGAGGCTACATCACCGGCGTCATCGGCATCCTGATGCAGCCGTGGAAGCTCGTGGCGGATCCGAGCGGCTATATCTTCAAGTGGCTCGTCGCCTACTCGTCGCTGCTCGGCTCGATCGGAGGCGTCCTCATCTGTGATTACTACGTGCTGCGCCGTGCCGTCTTGCACGTTCCCGAGCTCTACGACCCGCGGGGGCGCTACTGGTACTCCGGAGGTTTCAACCCAAGGGCGCTGGCGGCCCTGGTCATCGGGATCGTCCCTCTCGTTCCCGGCTTCTTGGGCGCGGTCGGCCTTGCGGCGGTCGGCCCTTTCTGGACCACGCTCTACAGCTATGCCTGGTTCGTCAGCTTCGCGCTTTCCTTTGCGTCTTACTGGGTGCTCATGAGAGGGAAATAAGATGACATATGATCTGATCATCAAGGGCGCGACGGTCGTCACCGCCTCGGACACCTTCGACGCCGACATCGCGGTTTCCAAGGGCAAGATCGCGGCGGTCGGCAAGTTTTCGGAGGGGAACGGAGCCGCCAAGGCGAGCAAGACGATCGAGGCCAAGGGCCTCGTCGCGATCCCGGGCGGCATCGACGTCCACACCCATTTCGACATGCCCTTCATGGGCGCCACGACGGCCGACGACTTCGCGACGGGCTCGGCCGGAGCCGTCTTCGGCGGCACGACCTCCGTCGTCGATTTCGCCATCCAAAAAAAGGGCGAGTCCCTGAGGCAGGCGCTCGACACGTGGCATGGGAAGGCCCAGGGCAAGTCGCTCGTGGACTACGCTTTCCATATGATCGTCGTGGACCTTCCGGACAATCGGGTCAAGGAAATGGACGCGATGGTCGACGAGGGCGTCTCGAGCTTCAAGCTCTTCATGGCCTATCCCGGCATCTTCATGTCCGACGACGCCACGATCTTTCGCGCGCTGAGCCGGACGAAGGAAAACGGCGGCATGATCTGCATGCACGCCGAAAACGGGGGCGTCATCGACCTGCTCGTCAAAAAGGCGCTGGCGGAGGGCAAGATAGAGCCCAAGTACCACGCCCTGACCCGCCCCATGTCCGCCGAGGCGGAGGCGACGCGGCGCGCGATCGCGCTGGCCGAGATGGCCGGAGTCCCCATTTACATCGTGCACCTGTCCGCCGGGGACGCCATGGAGGAAGTGCGCAGGGCTCGGGAGCGCGGCGTGAGCGCTTTCGCCGAGACCTGTCCGCAGTACCTGTATCTCTCGTATGAGGACTACGAGCGCCCCGGCTTCGAGGGGGCCAAGTTCGTGATGTCCCCCCCCCTGCGGCCCAGGGGCAACGAGGAGCGGCTCTGGAGGGGCCTGGCGCGAGACTGGCTGCAGGTCGTGTCGACCGACCACTGCTCCTTCTGCATGAAAGCGACGGGCGCCAAGCCCGGAAAGGAGCTCGGCAAGGCCGACTTCTCGAAAATCCCCAACGGGGCGCCCGGCGTCGAGACCCGGATGCTTCTCCTGTGGGACGCGGTCCAAAAGGGGCGCTTGAGCGCCAACCGCTTCGTGGAGGTCGCCTCCACGGCTCCGGCGCGCCTCTTCGGCCTGTATCCGAGGAAGGGGACGCTCTCCCCGGGCGCCGACGCGGATATCGTGCTGATCGACCCCAAGAAGAAGCACACGATCTCGGCCAAGACGCACCACACAGCGGTCGACTACAACCCCTACGAGGGCAAGACGGTGGCCGGTTCTATCGCCCACGTGTTCATCCGGGGAACTCACATGGTCCAGGGAGGCAAGTTCATCGGCCGCAAAGGCCACGGACAATTCTTGAAGCGCCCTCCCAGAAATTTTAGCTGACGGCGCCGGAATATAATTGGAATAAATGGAGGAGATATGGCGACTTTGACGAAGACGGTCCAGAAGGCGAAAACGGCCGCAAAGACGCAGGCCAAGACGGGCCCGTTGGAGCTCAAGCAATACATCGGCGGGCGGTGGCTCGATGGGAGCTCCGGGAAGGAATTCGTCTCCACCAACCCCGCCGACATCCGCCAAACGATCGGGCGGCTGACGGGCGCGGACAAGAGCGACGCCTTGAAGGCGATCCAAGCGGCCGAGAAGGCCCTCCCGGCCTGGCGCGCGACGCCGGCGCCCGTCCGTGGCCGCATCCTGGCCCGGGCGGTCGAGATCGCTCGGAGGCGCCGCGATGAGTTGGCGGTCCTCATGACTCGCGAGGAAGGAAAGATACTCCCCGAGGCCAAGGGCGAGATGGATAAGGGCATCACCTTGATGGATTGGTTCGCGGGAGAAGGCCTGCGCCTGGGCGGCCTGACCGCGCCTTCCGAGCTGCCGCAGAATCTCCTCTATACGGTCCGAGCGCCCTTGGGCGTCGTCTCGATCATCACGCCGTGGAATTTTCCTTGGGCGATCCCCGTGTGGAAGATTTCCCCGGCGCTCGTCGCGGGCAACGCCGTGATCTTCAAGCCCGCGTCCCTGGTCCCCGCGATGGCGGTCGAGATCGCCAGGATATTCGAGGAAGCGGGCCTGCCGCAAGGCGTCTTGAACCTCGTCATGGGCTCCGGCTCGGCGATCGGCGACGTCTTGGTCGAGGACCCCCGCATCCGCGCCGTGTCGTTCACGGGCTCCAACGAGATCGGCAAGCGCGTGCACACGCTCTGCGGCGCCCGGGGCGCCAAGGCGACCTGCGAGATGGGCGGCAAGAATCCCTGCGTCGTGTGGGAGGACGCCGACCTCGACTTGGCGCTGGGAGGCGTGCTCAAGGGCGCCTTCGGCTCCACCGGCCAGCGGTGCACCGCCACCTCGCGCCTGATCCTTCATGAGAAGATCGCGGAGCCGTTTATCCGGACGTTGATCGCGGAAATCAAGAAAATCAAGGTGGGCGACGGGCTCGATTCGTCGGTCGGGATGGGCCCGGCGGTGGACGGCTCCCAGCTCCAAACCGACCTCGACTACATCGGGGTAGCGAAGAAGGAAGGCGCGAAGCTGCTTTGGGGCGGACGTCGCCTGGAGGACGGCGAATTGAAGCACGGCTATTTCATCGAGCCGACCCTTTTCGACGTGGTGAAGCCTTCGATGCGGATATTCAAGGAGGAGGTCTTCGGCCCGGTGCTCGGAGTCACTCGGGTGCGGAGCTTCGATGAGGCGGTGTCGGCGTCCAATGCCGTCGAGTTCGGCCTGACCTCGGCCGTCTATACGCGGGATTTGAGCCTCGCGCTGCGCTTCGTCGACTGGGTCGAGGCCGGGATGGTCCACGTCAACAGCCCGACGGTCGGCGGCGAGGCGCAGGTGCCTTTCGGCGGCGTGAAGGGATCGGGCGTCGGCGAGCGCGAGATGGCGAAGGAAGGGCTCCACTTCTTCACGGAGCTCAAAACGGTGTTTTTGGATTACACGGGCCGGCGTCGTCAGTCGAACCTGTACTAGGAGGGCTTATGCGCAGATCGGTGGTTTTAGAGAAAGAGCAGGAAGCCTTGTCGCCGCGCTCGACTGAGGAGGTCGCGGCGCTGCGGGCGAAACACATCCTCCCGCTGCCAGGGCCGATGTACACGCGTCCCGTGCAGATCGTGCGCGGCCGGCTGCAGTACCTCTACGATGAGAAGGGCAAGAAATATCTCGACGGTTTCGCCGGGGTCGCGACCGTGTCGATCGGGCACTGCCATCCGCACTGGCTTAAGAAAATCCAGGAGCAGATGCGGGAGTATTTCCACGCGCCCGCGCTCTATCTCCATCCCTCGCTGGGGCTCTACGCCCAGCGGCTCTTGAAGCTCGCCCAAACGGCCAACCCGGAGCTCGATATGTGCTTCTTCACGAACTCGGGCTCCGAGGCGAACGAGCTGGCCGCCCTGATCGCCAAGAATTTCACGGGCTCTCAGGAGTTCGTCGCGTTGCGCCATTCCTACCACGGGCGCACCCTCATGACGATGGCCCTCACAGGCCAGTCGAACTGGCGCCAGTCCACGCCTTACGGACAGAGCGTCTCTTTCGCCGAGGCGAATTACGTCTATCGCGGCTACCGCTGGAAGGAGTGCCTCGACGATCTTCAGCAGACGATCCGCTGCGCCACTCCGGGGCGCATCGCCGCGTTCTACGCGGAGCCCATCAACGGCGTCGGCGGGGTGATCACGCCCGAGCCGGAATACTTCCCGGGCGCCTACGAGATCGTCAAGAAAGCAGGCGGGCTCTTCATCGCCGACGAGGTCCAGACGGGCGTCTACCGAACGGGCAACGACTTTCTGGGAATCCAGAAGTGGGGCGTGCGGCCCGACGTCGTGACGATGGCCAAGGGCCTCGCCAACGGCTACCCGATCGGCTGCGTCCTCACGACCCGCGAGATCGCGCAGGCGATGAACGGCAAGCTCCACTACAACACTTTCGGCGGCGGACCCGTCCAGATGGCGGCCGCCGGGGCGGTCTTTGACGTCATGGAAAAGGAGAATCTCCCCAAGAACGCCCACGAGGTCGGAACCTATCTCATTGCCAAGCTCAAGAAGCTCGCGGAGAAGGACCCCCATGTCGGCGAGGTGCGCGGCATGGGTCTCATGATCGGCGTCGAGCTCGTCAAGGACAAGAAGAACAAGGAGCCGGCGCCGGAACTGGCCTTGAAGGTTCTGGATTCGACCAAGGACCGCGGGCTTTTGATCGGCAAGGGCGGGCTCTCCGGCAACGTTTTGCGCATCAAGCCGCCTTTGTGCATCACCAAGAAGGACGCGGACTTTTTAGTCGAAGTTTTGGAAGAGTCCCTCAGGGCCTAGGCGGGGGGCGGACCGGCCTCCAAGTTTCCCCGGTTTCGAGCGATCATGTCTCTAAGTCGTGTGATTTTCTAAAGTCATAAAAGTTGCACCTTAGAAAAATGCCCCGAGGCGAAGGACATCCACTCGGGACAGCGCTTTAATGCGCCGCCTGCGGCTCGAAGGCGCAGAAAGGTTCCTCGGCCAGCAAATCCTGGTAGGCGTAGTACCCGCGGGCGCGGCAACCTCCGCAGACGGCTTTTATGGGGCATAAGCCGCACTTGCCCTTGAGAAGTTCCGGATCCCGGAGTTCTTGAAATACTTCCGATTTCCCCCAAATTTCCTTGAAGGGAACCTTCCGAACGTCGCCGCATACGGAGGGCAGATAGCCGCAGGGATACACCTCCCCTTTATGGGAGATGAAGCACATGTGGATGCCGGCCAGGCAGCCCTTTCGGTCTCCGGGCGCCTTCACGGCGGCTGAGTTGCCGTCCAGCATCGCGGCCTCCACGCGGTAATACTGCGGAGCGCAGATCGCCTTGATCGGCAAGGAGCCCTTCTGGTCGGTCTGGACGACCCACTTGAGCCACTCCTCCACCTGCTCGGTCGAGAGAATATGCGAGTCGGCGATCTGGACGCCGCAGCCGACCGGAACGAGCAAAAACAAATACAAGGCGTGGGCCCCAAAAGCCTGCGCCAGCTCGTACATCTTGGGCACCTCGCCGACATTGTCCTTCGTGACGGTGTAGTTGATCTGGACCTTGATGCCGGCCTGCTTGAGGTTCCAGAAGCCCTTGAGGACTCGGGCGAAATTGTCTTTGCCCCGGAACCGGTCGTGCGTGGCCGGCGTGGCGCCGTCTAAAGACACCGAGGCGTAGTAGATTCCGGTTTCCCGCAGCTGCTGCGCGAGGGCCTCGGTGACGAGCGTCCCGTTCGTCGCCAGCGCGATGGGGAGGCCCAGGTTTCGCGCGTAAGATGCCAGCGTGAAGAAGTCCTTGCGGCTGAGGGGTTCCCCTCCCGAGAAGATGAGCACCGGTTTTCCGGCTGAAGCCAACTGATCGATGAGGCCCTTTCCCTCTGCGGTCGTCAACTCATCCGGGGAGGGACGCCAGAGCGCGTCGACTCGCCGGCAGTGGATGCACCTCAAATTGCACCCAGCGGTGGTTTCCCAATAGACCCGTCTTAATGTCGCTTCCATGCGGGTTTTCTGACCCGCATTGTTCTATAGCAACGTTTCTGCCGATTTTATGCGCGGAACAGAGTTTAAGGTTGGCTCGTCAGCGTATGCAAGTAACTCAATAGGGCCGTTATGTCGGCTTCGGTGAGATATTTTTGATGTTTAGGCATCTTCCCGGTGCCGCGCTTGAGCATGGCCGTCAGCTCCCGCGGATGGTAGCGTTTCAATGATGCTTGGCTCAGGTCCAGGCGCCCCGGCGACACGCTCAGGACGTCCGCCATGACCGTAATGCCGCGCCCTTGCGGCCCGTGGCAATGGGTGCATTCCCGCTCGTAGATCGAGCGCCCTCGCGCGACGATTTCAGGTTTGGTTTTACGATAGGAAATCGGTTTTCGATCCGTGGCCGGGGCTTCCGAGTGAAAGGTGCGCGCCAACGGGCCGAGCAGGTCCTCGAACCGCGGTTCGCCCTTTTCTCCGGAGTTGTCCGGTTCCGGCCAATCCGCCGCCGTCCAGCTTTCGGCCGCCGCCAGGACCAGCCCCTCGGGGATGCTGATGAGCCGGGCGTTGATCTCGACTTTGCGATCGCGCAGCGGAGTCAACGTGCCCGTCACGACGGCGTCGACGTCCAATATCCGGCCCAAGCGGTATGAAGAGGAGGGGTCCAGCACTCCCTTGTAGCCGAGGGCTATCTCGTCGAGCAGGGCGTCCATGGCTTCCCGTTCGACGATCTGGACGTTCTTGCGGGACGCCAGGACCGTCGTGAGACGCTCCTGAACCGCCTTGGAGCCCGGGTTCGAGCGTCCGTCGATGGATGGAAACGCCAGGACGGCGACCCGCCGACGCTTGAGCTGCCCGAAAGCCTTTTCAAGCGTCGAGGCGATGGAATCGTACGGGCCGGCGGCCGAGCTTTCGCGGCTCGATACGGTGACGAGCAGGGCGACGGACAGGAGAAGGAGCCGGGCCCGGAGCGTCATCCGGGAACGCGCTTGCCCAAGTCTTGCGCCTGCAGCCATGCCAGACGCGAGGCGGGAGAGTCGTCCAACGCGGCGAATATTTGCTTGATCACGGGTTCATCCGGAGGACGGCAGAAAGCAGGACGATCGCCAGGCCCAATAGCAGACTGACGCGCGCCCAGAAAACGAGCCTGCGGTTGAGGGCTTGAAACTCTTTGGAGCCGGGCTTAAGCTCCGAAAGTTGAGGCCCCCACGCGATGGAGTGCAGAAAGCTCAGGACGAGGATGGCCGCCACCAACAGGAGCTTGGCCAACAAGGCCTTTCCGTAAGTTCCCTGGAACAGATGCTGGAGCGGAGGGCCCATGCTGGTCAGCTTGTAAAAGCCGGTGGCCAAAAGCGCCGCGACGCAGACCGCCTCGACCGTTTGGAGCCGCTTGCCGGCCGTCCTCATGACGGGGCCGCGGGACTCCGAGTCCAGGGCCGCGCGCAAGGCCGGGTGGAATATGGCCGCCAGGGCGATCATGCCGCCGATCCATGTGATGGCGGCCAGCAGGTGAATGCCGTGAACCAGCGTATCGAGCCAATACACGCTGCTATTCTATCGAATTTTAGGCGGAATTTCTTGGATTGCGTCCGGCGTGGCCGATCCGTTGCGCGATTTCAGGTTGGGGCGGGCGCCGATTTCGCCCTGTACGCCGCCAAGAGCGGCGGCCGCAACCGCGTCGTAAAGGCATGAACTGTCTCAAACGGGAGGCGAGTCAGGTATGAAGACGACCTTAAGCCGCGTCAGAAAAAACGCCAAGGGGAAGACGATCCGGTTCGACGTTCCAAGTCCCGAGGTCGGGGTGGATTACCCGCGCGAGGGAGAGAACATCACCGGAAGCCACTACGCATTCAGAATCAGCGTGGGCCTCCCCGTTACGGAGGTGGAGATATCCCTCAATCGCGGCGACTGGAAACCCTGCCGGCCGGCCCTCGGATTCTGGTGGTATGATTGGACCGGCTTCGGCGCGGGAGACTACGAACTCCAGGTCCGCGCCTGCGACGCGCAGGGCGCGTCTAAAATCCCCGTCGCGCGGAGATTTCGGGTCCTCTAGCGGCACCTTCGTTGCGCGCTTTCCCAGGGGGGCCTTCCATCGTCGCGGCATCGGTCCGAGCGCAAATGAAAATTTCATCCCAGGATCATCGTTGGGCCATCGTCCTAGCCGGCGGGGAAGGCGAGCGGATGCGGCGCGTCGTTCGTTCGTGGATCGGGGAGCATCGCCCGAAACAGTACTGCGCTTTTACCGGCAAGAAGTCCATGTTGGAACACACGCTGCGCCGCGCGGGACATCTTGTCGCGCCGGAAAGGGTCGTGACCGTCATCGGGCAGGGGCACCGCGCCTATATGAACTCGGCCTTGACGGGGTCCTTTCCGGGGCGGCTTATCGAACAGCCGGCCAATCGGGGGACGCTGCCCGGCATATTGCTGCCGCTGTCCTACATTCTGTCGAGGGATCCCGCGGCGACCGTCCTCATATTCCCCTCGGATCACTTCGTATACCCCTTGGAGCCTTTCCTCGATCGAGTGGCCGCCATGGCCGCGTGCGCCGATCGCGCCGCCTCGCCATTCATCCTCTTGGGCGCGGTTCCCGACCGGCCCGAGCCGGAATACGGTTGGATCGAGCCGGCCGATCGAATCGAGGGTTTCGATGGCTTCCGCAAGATAGCCCGATTTTACGAGAAGCCGGCGGCGGAATCGGCCCGCGCTTTCTTCATGAGCAAATTCCTGTGGAATACCATGATCATGGCCGCCCGGGCCCGGAGCCTGTGGGACGTGGCGGCTGGCTTCTATCCAGATCTGGCGCGAAGGTTCGAGGCGTTGCGCGCCGCCATGGGGACTCCCATGGAATCGAGCGCGCTCGAGGTGGTCTACCACGGCATGCCCAGCGTCGATTTCTCCCACGGGATCGTCGAAAAAGCCGTCGATCGGGAGGCGGTGGCGGCGCTGGAGGACGTGGCCTGGAGCGATTGGGGGCAGCCGAGCCGGATCGTGGATACCCTGACGCGCATCGGGCGGCGCCCGGTCTTCCCGTATCCGGAGATTCTTTCTCCGGTGACGGCGGGATCGGCCCGGCGATGATGCGCGCGGCTTAGCGGCTGTCTAAATGCGGCCTGGCCGCCGCAGCCCTCACACAATGCCTAATTTCCGTTAAGGACCTAGCGAGGCCCTTGTCTGTTCGCGTCGACATTCTTGGACTTCGTCTCAAAGAGTTCTTTTAAGCTTTTTTGCTGTTCCTCGAACGCTTCTCGCTTGTCCATCTTCCTGGCCCGAGAATCGTAGCTGAGAAAATCCACGAGCCTGTCCTCGTCCGCTTTGTCCAGTTGGATTCCTCGGCCCTTCATTTTGAAATGCATCCTGCGCACATAGCGCCTCCAGTCGTCCCGGTCGGCATAGGGGGCGTTGAGCGGACGCGCCGTCGTATGGCAGGAACCGCAGACGGCCAGGAAAAACCGGTAATTCTCCTTTTGCCTTTCGGGATAGCCGGACACATCCACGGTGGAGGACCCCAGGTCGTAGTAATACGGCGGGACGGTTTTTACGGAGGCGGCCGGTTTCTCCGGCGAGGAGGATTCTTTCCCCCGGCCGCAGGCCGCCGTGGACAGCCCCGCCAGAAAGAGGACGGCCAGGCCGGACCGGCGCCCCCTCATGACGGGAAATAGGTGTGGAGTCTCGCCACGACCTCCTCCTCGGCCTGTTCTTTTCCCTCCCGCACCTCCCAGATGGAGACGATGGGAAACACCCGGGTGAACAGCGCATAGAGCATGATGAACGTCGATAGGCACCCCGCGAAGAGCGATATCTCCACCCAACTGGGCGCGTAACCGCCGGTCGCATAGGGCAGCCGGGGTCTGACCAGCGTCGGCACCACGATCAAAAACCTCTCCAGCCACATGCCCACGCACACGGTTGAGGAGGCGATCACCGTCCCCCGCACCGTCTTTCCCCAGGGAGAGACCAGGACGCCGAATGGAATCACGAAGCAGGTGACGGCCATCAGCCAGAACGCGGGCGCGTAGGGCCCGCTGAGCTTCGAGTCGAAGATCACCATGTGTTCGGGCTCGCCGCCGTACCAGGTCGTCAGGTACTCGGAGAAGGTAAAGTAGAACCATAGGCAGCTCATCACCAGCAGGAGCTTGCCCAGATTCTCGAAATGTATCGCCCGCAGGTAGTTCTCCAGGCCATAGCCCTTCCGGAGGATCGCCATGGCGAGAATGAGCGCCGCGATGCCGGAGAAGATGGCGCCGACCACGAAGTAGGGGCCGAAGATGGTCGAGTGCCACATCGGCTGCACCGTCATGCTGAACACGTAGGAGACCACGGTGTGGACGCTGACCGCGACGGGGATCACCAGGATGGCCATGATGGCGATGCAGCTCTCCAGGACTTTCCGTTCCTCGCGGCTGCCGCTCCAGCCCAAGGAAAGCAACTCGTAAAGGGCCTTGCGCCAGCCCTGAGCGCGGTCTCTGAGGATGGCGATGTCCGGGATCAGGGGCAGGTAGAGATAGAGGGTGCTGCCCGTCAGATAGGTGGTGATGCTGCAGACGTCCCACAAGAGCGGCGATTGGAGGCGGCCCGCGAGGAACACGTTGAGAGCCCGGTCGGGGCGGCCCAAATCCAGAATGATGTTGCCCGCCCCGAAGACGAGCACCAAGACCGTGATCACCTCCGCCGAGCGCGTGATGGAGCGCCTCCACTCCGCCTGGACGATCCTGAGTATTGCCGAGATCAGGGTTCCCGCGTGCGAGATGCCGTTGAATAAAACGATATTGGTGATATAGAATCCCCTAAAGACCGGATTGTTGAGCCCCGTCA
>JACQPI010000111.1 GCA_016207585.1 Elusimicrobiota bacterium
ACCATTCCCTGCGCAAGATGCTCGGTCATGGTTTCCTGTCGAACGACCGCAAGGCATCAACCATTCCCTGCGCAAGATGCTCGGTCATTTCATCCCTGCAGTAGGTTGAAATCTTCGGCATAAACCGTCTGCCGGTTGCGATAGATCGCCAGCACCAGGGCGAGTCCCACCACGATCTCCGCCGCCGCGACGGTGATCGTGAAAAGGGTCACCGCCTGCCCCACGACCCCTGCCGGATGGAGGAAACGGTTGAAGGCGACGAGGTTGATGTTCCCCGCGTTGAACATCAGCTCGATCGACATCAAAATCCCGATGATGTTGCGGCGGGTCAGCGCGCCGAAAAGGCCGATGAGGAACAGGAGCGCCGACAGCAGCATGTAATGACTCAAGCTCACAGCAGGCACCCGTGCTTGGTCTCTTCCGGCGCGGGGTCCGGCTTGGAGAAGATGACCGCCCCCGCCAAGGCGGCCAGCAGGATCAAGGAAATGAGCTCGAAGGGAAGCGCTTGGTCTCCCAGCAAGAGCCGCGCTAGGTTTTGGGTCGTAGGCGCCCCCCCCTGGCCCGCCACGACGTCCCGGTAGGCCGCGATAGTGCGCAGCATTCCCTGGAGGAGGACCGCGCACACGAGCAGCGCCGCCAGCCATTGGCCGTTGACCTGGCGCATGCGCAACTCCGAGGCCCGGCCCGAGAGAAGGACCACGAATAAGATCAAGACCGCCACGCCCCCCACGTAGATGAGTATCTGCGAGGCGAAAAGGAAATCCGCGGACAGGGACGCGAAGACGCCCGCCACCCCCGCCAGGCACAGCCCCAAAGACAGCGCCGAGTGAAGGGCGTTGCGGAACAAGACGACTCCCAGAGCGCTCAAAAGGGTGACGGCCGCCAGGCAGTAGAACGCGAGCTCAGCCATCATCGCCTCGCCGCCACCGTCTGGATCGGTATCTGGCCGGCCGGTTTCTTGTACTCCTTGGATTTCCGGTCGAAGAACATCCCGACGAAATCGAAGTTTTTCTTCCAGAGGCGCACCATCTCGTCGCGATTCTCGAAGACCAGCTCGTAATCGAGCGAGTGCCATACCGCCTTCGGCTTGGTGGGGCAGGCCTCCTCGCAGAGCCTGCAAAAATTGCACTTGCCGAAATCAATCGAGTACCACGCCACCTTCGCGATCTTCTTTTTCGCCTCGTTCGTCGCGTTCTCCAAGGCGATGCAGGACGACGGGCAGGCCTTCACGCAGAGGTTGCAGGCGATGCAGGTCTCGGCGTCGAACAGGAGCGCGCCGCGGAAACGCTCGAAGGGCACCAGCTTCTCGGCCGGGTACTGGACCGTGACGGCGGGCTTGAACAGATATCGCAAGGTCACCCCCAACCCTTTGAAGGTGTTGATCGCGGCCGTCGCGATTTCCTTGAAGTATGTCACCATAAAAGATAGAGGCCGGCGAAAGCGATATTGGCGAAGCTCCATGGGAGCAGGAATTTCCAGTTGAAATCCATCAGGCGATCGACCCGGAAGCGGGGAAAGGTCCACCGAAACCACAGGAAACAAAAGACGACCGCGAGCGCCTTGGTGAGAAACCAGGCCCAGCTCGGGATGAACCCCAAGACCGGCAGGGGAGGCGCCCCCCCGCCCAGAAAGAAGGTCGCGGCCAAAAAGGAGGCCAGCAAGACGTACGCGTACTCCGCCAGAAAGAAAAGGGAGAACTTCATGCCGGAATATTCCGTATGGAACCCCCCCACGAGTTCCGATTCCGCTTCCGGGATGTCGAAGGGGATGCGGTTCGTCTCGGCTACCGAAGCAATGAGAAAGATGGTGAACGCGAGCTGACCCACGACGGGATAAAAAATAAACCAGCGCGGAACGATCCCCCCCCAATAACCGGCCTGCGCCTGCACGATCCGCGTCAGGTTAAGCGAGCCGGCGAACATGAGGACCGGGACGATGGAGAATGAGCGCGGGAGCTCATAGCTGACCAATTGGGCGGCCGACCGCAGCCCCCCGAGCAGGGAATATTTGTTGCCGGAGGCCCAGCCCGCCATGACGATGCCGATGACCGAGATGCCGGCCACCGCGAAGATGTAGAGGGCGCCGACGTCGATATCGGCCGCCGAGAGGTCCTGCCCGAAGGTCACCGGCGCGAAGGCCAAGATCGCCGGCGCGGTCACGACGACGGGCGCCAACCGGTGCACCCAGCGGTCCGCGACGGTCGGCGTCACGTCTTCCTTGAGAAGCAGTTTGATCCCGTCGGCGATCGTCTGGGCCCAGCCGTGCCACCCGCCGACGTTCATCGGGCCCAGGCGCGTTTGGATGTGCGCCGAGATCTTGCGTTCCCACCATACCAGGAAAATCGGGCTGATGATGACGATGTGGAGCACGATAAGGACCTTAATCAGCGTCCAGACCCCGGCTCCGACAAGGGTCGGAAAGCCCTTCCCGTCCAAAAAGCCGTCCAGCGTTTGCTTAAGCAGGTCTCCCCACCGGGAAAGCTCTCCGACGCCGGTCGCGATCGCCGCGGCTCCCAGGAGGAGCGCCGCCAGGAGGACCGCCGCCTTGCGGTAGGACGGCAAAGCCCAGGGATTCTTCCAGAGGTCGGTGGGCCAGTAACGGGTATCGCGCATGAGCAGGCGGCCGTTCTGCGTATTGTAAACGGGGTCCGGGTACTTCGCAGGCGCAGGCTTGGCGGGAGCGGGCTTGGGAGCGGCCTCGGGCTGGCTCATGCCTTTAGCGGTCCACCTCTCCCAGCACGATGTCGATCGATCCGAGGATCGCTATGACGTCCGCGACTTTCTTGCCGGCGAGGATTTCCTGCAGGATCGCCAAATTGATGAAACTCGGAGCCCTCACGTGCAAGCGGTAGGGGCTCTGCCCGCCGTCGGCGACAAGATAAATGCCCAGATCCCCGCGCGCGCCTTCGACGTGAGCGTAGGCTTCCCCGGGAGCCGGTTTTGGGATCTTGGCCACGCCCTTGGCCATGATGTCGCCGGGCTTCATCTGGTCCAGGCACTGCTCCGCGATGCGCACCGACTGGGCCATTTCGAGCACGCGGCAGTAGTAGCGATCCCAGCACGAACCCGTCTTGCCGAGCGGGACCTCGAAATCGACTTTATCATACGCGGCGTAGGGCTCGAATTTGCGGGCGTCGTAGGACACTCCCGAACCGCGCAGGTTGGGTCCGGAAAGGCCCCAGGAAAGCGCCTGTTCTGGCGAGATCAGGCCCACCGTCTTCGTCCGGTCGAGGAAGATCGGGTTGAAGCTCAGGAGGGTGTCGTATTCCTTGAGGCGCGGCTTGAAATAGTCCAAGAACTCGCGGCATTTGAGGGTCCAGGCGTCATCGACGTCCGTCATGACGCCGCCCAGCCGGATATAGTTGTAGGTCAGGCGGGCTCCGCAGACCATCTCGAAAAGATCCAGAACCATCACGCGCTCGCGGAAGCCGTAGAGAAACGTGGTGAAGGCGCCGATGTCGATCCCATAGGT
>JACQPI010000112.1 GCA_016207585.1 Elusimicrobiota bacterium
CCCCAGGCCTTGCGCCTGCACCACCGTTTTTCCCATTCCTTCGTTCAGGGAAGGTTGGACGTAGACATCCATCGCCCGCATCCATTGGGAAACATCGTCCCGTAGTCCCGCAAAAACGACCGCGTCGCGCGCCCCCAGCCTCGCCGCCAAGCCCTCAAGGGAGCCTCTCAACACCCCGTCTCCAACGACCACGAAACGAAACGTCCGCCTGGGATCCATCCGCGCTACCTGAGGCGCCGCGCGAATCAGGAACTCGACGCCCTTCACCGGCTCCAACCGGGCGACCGTCCCGACCACGAAGGCCACAGGGACGATTCCCGTTCGCTCCATAAGGAGCTTCCTGGCCTCGTCGCGGCCCAAAACGTCGGTTTGCGCCCGCACGCCGCTGTGAATAACGGCCCACTGCCGCTCGCGGCCCACGCCCCGCTCCACGCATTCCCTCTTCTCGCCCTCCGTCAAGGCGACCAGCCTCTGCGTTCCCGGCGCGAGGGCGCGCTCCAACGCCAAGAAAATCCGGTTTCTCCAAGGCCCGAAATACCCGTAGAAAACGTGCCCGTGAGGCGTGTGCACCACGGACAAGCGCCGCCGCCAAAGCGCGCGGCAAGCCTCGGCGGCCAAACGCCCCAAGAAACCGGCCTTGGAGGAATGCGTATGCACGATGTCGGGCTTCCACTCCAGGATCAGCCGCGCTATCTGGAAAAATGCGGCACTATCGGCCAAAGGGCGCAGCTCCCGAACAAGGGCCGGCAAGACTCGGCAATGAACGCCTCCGAGAACGGCCTCCCGGGAAAGCTGCGCCGACGGCCCGCAAGCGACCAAGACCTCATAACCTTCCCGCATCAAGCCGCGAGCCGACAAGAGAACGTTCTCGCTGGAGCCTCCCACGTCGAGCCGCGTGATCACGTGCAGCACTCGGGAGCCGGCCCCCGGCTTGCGCGCCACCGCCTCTATGGACGGAGCCGCCAAAAATCCACCGGCCGTGGCGGCCGCAATAAGTCGGGAGAGGCAGTTCCAGCCCCCGGCCGCCATGCGAACCCCTCCCCGCCACCAGCCGGGAGCCGCCAAGAAAAAAGCCGCCCCCAAGGACCATTTGGAATTGGAAACCCGGACGTCCTTCCAGCCGGCAAGGGCCAGCGCCCTCGACAAGGTCGAAGCCGAAAACGCGTGCCGGTGCAGGACGGAGAAGCTTTGGATCCGCTCGGAACGCGCGCGCCCGCCCCAGCGTCGCACCCGTTCGTGCCATGGGCCGTTGCGGACCCTCGCGAAGATCGTCCCCCCGGGTCTCGCGATACGATAAGCCTCCCGAAGATGTCCCAGCGGGTCCTCCATAATATCCAGCACTTCCCAGAGGGTGACGACGTCGAAAAAAGAATCGGGAAAAGCCGCCGCTTTCAGTGACGTCCGCGAGACCGCTAGGCCTCTCTTGCGGGCCGCTTCGCACGCCTCGGGGTCGAGGTCGATCCCCTGCGCCTCCCACCCATGGGCGCCCGCCAGCGCGATAAATCGCCCTCCCCCGCAGCCCACGTCGAGAAGGCGTCCGTGCCGCCCCTGGCTCCGATATGTCGCCGGGGACCGTAGGGATTCCAGAAAAGACTCATATAAAACTTCCCGGCTCTCCTCTACCTCGCCGGCCAGGCAGAATTCGGCGGCCGGTTCCCGATCATAACCCGGCTGGCTCAAGAGCCCGCACGTCGAGCAACGAATACAGCGCGGACCGACCGCCTCCCGTTCGGATGACCCGCATAGCCAACAAGTCCCCTGAACCATGGTTAAGAAGAGCTCGCAGGCGCCTTATCCATTCGCCAATCCGGATGGTAGCGGCGAAACCAATGCTCCAGAAGAAACGCCGCCCACAGGATATCGGTGCGGTTCCTGCGGCCGGAAAGATGCTCCTTCCAGAAAGCGCGCAACGGGTCCACTCGAACGATCCCGCGGCGTCCGAAATCCTCCAGGGACTTTTCGGTCCAGGAACGCATCTCGTCGCGAAACCAATGCCCCAGCGGCACCATGAATCCCTGTTTCTTTTGCGACAGTATTTCGGACGGCAACCGGTCCCTCAGGAGCTCTTTCAACAAAGGCTTCAGCGTGACTCCGCGAACCCGAAAAGAAGAAGGCAGATTCAACATGAACTCCGCGAGCCTCACATCGCACAGCGGTACGCGCAGCTCCAAACCGACCGACATGCTCGCCCGGTCGGCCAATGCCAAAAGGTTTTCCGGCAAATAGCGGGATAGGTCCGCCTGAAAAGCTTGAGCCACCAAGTCCGCCTCGGCGATGCCGTTGTCCCGAGGCCCGATTCGAGCGGGGGAATCCCGGCAAGCCGCCAGGAGCCGGTCGGAATAAAGCGCCGCCTTCTCCTCGACGCTCAAGTGCTCCATCCAGCGGCTGTAGGCCTCCAGGCCCGTCTGCGCGCCGGAGGCGAGAAACCTTCGGGCCCACCCGCCAACATTGCGGCTGGAAACCCGTTCAGCAATGAGCGGAGCCGCGCGGCTTAAGCCCTGCCGGAGGAACCTCGGGAGCTTTTGATAGAGGGGCAAAACCTTCGCGCCCAAATATCGCGGGTAGCCCCCGAACAC
>JACQPI010000105.1 GCA_016207585.1 Elusimicrobiota bacterium
CCTCCGGGGATTCCACCCGAATCGACTGGGTCATAGTCGGCATCGGCGTCAACGTCAACAACAAGGTCGCCACAACTTTACGACGGGCCTCTTCGCTATCGGCCCTGCTGGGCCGGCCGTTGGGCCGCAATGAAATCCTACGGAAAATACTGTCGGAGTTTCGACGCATATACCAACTATGGCCGGCCATAGTTTCGGCTACGGCGTCTCCGCAGCCCCCCTCGGGGCGCGGGACTGGGCAGCGACCAAGGAAATATCATGAAACAGCTTAAGGACCGGGTCGTGTTGGTGACGGGGGCCTCCAGCGGCATCGGCTGGGAGACTGCGTTGGCCTTCGGCGCCCAAGGCTGCCGGGTGGCGCTGGCGGCCCGCAGGGCGGAGAAACTTCGGGAACTGGGAGACTTGCTCCGAGCGCGCGGCGCGCAGACCCTGGAGATCGCTTGCGACGTCCAGGATGCCTCCCAAGTGAAACGGGCCTTCGAGGCGACGATCCAAAAGTGGGGGCGTCTCGACGTCCTTATCAATAATGCGGGAATATTGGAGCATGCGCATTTCGAGCGACAGCCGCTTTCCTCAATGGAAGAGATACTGAAGACCAACCTCTTCGGCGCCCTTTACGCCGTGCGCGAGGCGATCGCGCGCATGCGCCGGCAAGGCGAGGGACATATCGTCAACGTCGCCTCGATCGCGGGTCTGATGGGGCTTCCCTATATGGCGGTCTACTGCGCCTCGAAATTTGCCCTAGTAGGACTGACCGAATCCCTCCGCCGGGAGTTCTACGGCAGTGGCATCACCCTGACGGCCTTCTGCCCGGGGATGGTGGATACCTCCATGGTGAGCGGGATCATGCGCGATTCGAAGCTGCGGCGCTCTCCCACGATCAAAACGCCGCAAGCGGTGGCCCAAAAGATCGTCCAAGCGACCCGGCGCCGCTCCCCCGAAATCATCTACGGGGACATCCCGGGCGCGCTGATCAAAACCTCTCATTTCCTCCCGGGCCTGACCGACTGGGCGGTGCATGCCGTCGCCCGGCGCGGACATCCCCTCGCCAAGGCGGCAACGTGAATTATCTGCGAAAAATATTTAATTTAGGCAAGGACGTTTCAAAGCGAGACATCACGGCGGCCGCGGCTATTTCTGCCGCGGCCTTTTTTCTTCTTGGCGGCTACGAAGTCCTGCGGAGTTCCTCCAACACCTTGTACCGGGTCGCCTACGGCGCGCACAATTTCCCGGCGGTCACGGCGATCGTGCCGATAGGGACCCTGCTAATCCTCTATGCCTACGGATGGGCGCTCTCCCAGGTGGGGCCCAGGAAAGCGCTGCTGGCAACCAACCTGGCTTCCGGCGTCATATTCCTGTTTTGCTACGAAGCGATCGGACGGGGCAGCCGCCCCGCCGCGGCGGTCCTCTATATTTTTCGAGAGGCCTACATCATCGTCATCATTGAGCAGTACTGGTCCTTTCTCAACAGCACCTTGCGCGAAAGCTCGGCCCGGAAGCTCAATGGCGCGATTACGGGACTGGGCTCCTTGGGAGGGATACTGGGCGGGCTCCTCCTCTACAAGCTCTCGGAAATCCTGGGAACCCGCTCCATGCTCCTCTTCACGGCTTTTTCGATCCTTCCGGCCGCCCTTTGCTCGGACTGGGCCTACCGGTCGTGCGGGGAACCGGCTCCGGAGACCCCTCAAGGATTGAAAACTCACGACCACCTCGGAACGCGCGCGTTCAAGTCCTCCCCCCTGCTGGCCCTTCTCTTCATGTTGGTGATGGTGACCCAGGTGGTCTCCAGCGTACTGACCTTCAGCTTCCAGACATTCCTGGAAAGCGGCATAAGCCAAGTCGACAGCCAAACGGCCTATTCGGGACGATTCTACGCGATACTGCTCTCGGTGTCGCTCCTCTTGCAGTTCGTGGGGACCCCGGTCCTCTTGCGGGCCGTCGACATCGTCTGGATTCAATGGGCCATCCCCGTGGTTCATATGGCGGCGGCGGGCCTTCTGATTTTTTCCCCGAGCTTGACCACGGCCAGCCTGGCGCTCCTGCTCTTCAAATCGATCGACTACTCGATATTCCGCGCCGCAAAGGAAATCTTCTACATTCCGCTGTCCTTCGACGCCCGTTATAGGGCCAAGGAAGTGATCGACGTTTTCGGCTACCGCTTCGGGAAGGGGGCCGCCTCCCTTTTCATCGTGGCGCTCCAAAAAGCCGACCTTTTCGCGGATTCCCTCTACCGCCTCATCGCTCTGGCAGGCTCCATCGCCTGGCTGGTCGCCGCCCTGCCGCTGGGACGCCTCAGCCGCAAGACAAGCCGCTGAAAGTTTCCTCATGGGTCGAAGGAGTCCGGGGGGTGTCTCCTGCGGACTGATTGTCTAATGTTGAAATATTTTGACGTTAGAAAAAACGTGTCTTGGGCCATGTCTTGTCGCGCGCGGTAACAACCCATGCGACACGAGCACAAAAGTGCCCGAAAAATTTTGCCTGAAAATCCCGCCGTATCCGGGCGGCGTTTTGGTATAATTCCTCGTCGTAAAATAGACTAAAAGCGGCGGTGCGACCCTATGCCAGGAACCTATCTGACCCGAGCCGGCTATGAAAAGCTTGTAAAAGACCTCGAGGCCTTGCGCAAGCGCCGGACGGAGCTCTCCAAGGAAATCGGCGAGGCGAGGGAAAAAGGCGACTTGAAGGAAAACGCCGAGTACCACGCCGCCAAGGAGCGCCAGGCCGAGATACTCCGGCGCATCCAAGACACCGAGGAAAAGCTCCAGAGCGCCCAACTGATCGACGATCTCAATATCCCGAAGGACGTCGTCCAGATCGGCGTGCGCGTCACTCTTCTCGAATCGGATTCCCAAGAGGAGTTCACCTGGGTCCTGGTGGGGCCCGAGGAGTCCGATCCCGGCAACGGGAAAATCTCGGTCTACGCCCCTCTCGCTCAGGGCATCCTGGGCCGTAAGGTCGGGGAGGAAGTTCCCGTCGAGCTTCCGGTCGGCAAAAAGAAATTTAAAATCCTCAAGACGGAACCGGCCCTATAGCGGGTGGCGCAGGCATTCACCCCCCGCCAGTTGACCGATCTTCTTCGGGCCGAGGCCCGCGAGCTCGGCGCGGACCACGTCGGATTCGCCTCCGCCGTCTTGCCATCTCCATCCCTCCCGGGCGGCCCGCAGGCCTATGAGGCCTGGGTCCAAGCCGGACATCACGCCACGATGGAGTACATGGCGCGCGACAGCTCGACACGCCGCGACATCACCCATTGGTTTCCGGCGGCCAAGTCGGTGGTCCTCCTCGCTTTCAGTTATGCCGGCGCTCCGCAGAAAGCGGACGCGCCCCACGGGGCCGCCAAGATCGCCCGCTACGCCCTCTCCGAGGATTACCACGACGCGCTCCGGGGCAAACTTCGGTCGCTGCAGGAACGTCTGCGCGAAGCGGCTCCCGAGGTTCTGGGCAGGATTTTCGTGGACACGAGCCCGGTCCTGGAGCGCCTCTACGCCCGGACCGCGGGCATCGGCTGGGTCGGCAAGAATACGATGCTCCTCTCCCGCCGACTGGGCTCCTTCTTCCTCCTTTGCGGCATGGCGCTCGACCATGAGCTGGTTTACGACGAGCCCACGACGGATCATTGCGGCTCATGCACCCGCTGCCTCACGGCGTGTCCGACCGAGGCCTTTCCAAAACCACGCACCCTGGACGCCTCCCGCTGCATCGCATACCTGACGATCGAGCATCGGGGAAGCATCCCGCAGCCGCTTCGTCCGGGAGTTGGAGATTGGATATTCGGGTGCGACATCTGCCAGGAGGTCTGCCCTTGGAATCGTTTTACCGAACCCGGCCGCGTGTTCCCGGCGATTCTGCCCAGGCACGTCGCCCCCGAAGACGCGGCTGAAACCTCTCCGGAAGAATTCCGATCGCGCTTCGGGAACACCCCCGTGGAACGCGCCCGCTGGAGGGGGTGGGTGCGCAATGCCCTGCTTGTGATGGGGAATTCCGGCGATCCGCGCTACGTCCCCGTTCTGGAGCGCTTTATAGAACACTCGGATCCGGTCATCGCCGAACAGGCGGCCTGGAGCCTGCGGCAAGTGAGGCAAGCCTCGGGGGTCTTGTGACGAGGCGGCCCTCATTTTTGCTACTTTATTGAGACGTGAATAACCGACGCTCTTTCCTGTTGGGATCCGCCCTGTTTTTTGCGGTCGCTTGCATGCTCCGCGTGGAACCGAACACGGCCCTGGCCCAGACCCAGACGGATGCCGGCCAACGTCGACCCAAAGCGCGTGCGAAGCCTCCGGATCCCGAACCGGAGACGTACGATATCCCGGCCGAATGGGAGAAGCAACCCGAAGAGCAGCCGCGCATCATCCGGTGGATGGTGCACCCCCGCCGCCGCGGGATGTTCGTCAACCTTCCCATCGTAGACACCGACCCCAACCGGGGCATCACCTACGGAATCATGCCGATCTGGGTCGTGCAGGGAGAGACGGACGACCGCATCCGGCATATCCACGCGCCGTCCGTCACTTACAACGAGACGTTCCGCATCAACTCGATCTACCGCTACTACTACTACCCCACCAAGGACTCAAGCCTCCTGTTGCTGGCTTCCATCAGCCAAGTGGTGGACAAGGAATTCCTGGCTCAATACGACGACTTCCGGCTGCTGGGAACGAGCTTCTTGACGCGGTTCAAGCTGCAGAGCAACATCAACGGCGCCGGACGGTTTTACGGGATAGGCCCGAACACCCCCTCCTCGGGCGAGTCCAACTACGTCAACGACACGCTAAACATGTCTCTGCTGTTCGGTTTTCCCGTCTATAAGGACAGCCGCTGGTACATACACGCCTCCCAGGCCCTCAACGGCCAGAAGGTATCCAACGGCCCCGTGGACGCCCTGCCGGACATCGATAAGCTATACCCCCTTGTAGCGCCCGCCCATCGCCACCAAAGCTCCGTGGCGCGGCTCGCCCTGAACTACGACTCCAGGGACAATCCTATCACGACGGCGCAAGGCGCCTACGCGGACTTCTTTTGGGAGACATCCCAGCGGCGTTTCGCCAGCGAATACACCTACCGGCACTTCGGAACCGACCTGCGCTATTTCCATAGAAGCCGCCGCGAACCGCGCCTTGCCACCGCCGGCCGCATCCGCTTCCAACAGATGCTGGGAGAGGGCCTTCCCTTCTGGCTCCTGCCCCAGTTGGGCGGCAAGTACGTCCACCGCGCCTACGGAGAGGGCCGGTACGTCGACTACGGCCTGCTCGTCGCCTCGCTGGAGGAGCGCTTCACCCTCTTCGAGATAAAGACGGCCGGAGTAAAAACTTCCTATGAATTGGACCCGTTCACGGAGCTGGGGACCGTCTTCGACGCGCCGGGAAAGCTGGCCCGCAAATACATGCGCCCGGTCTACGGAGCGTCGCTTCGGGCCGTCGCGCCGCCTCAGGTCGTGGGATCGGTCGATTTCGGAGTGGGACAGGAAGGCCTGTCGGTCTTCATGGACGTCAACTACTCTTTCTAGCCGTATTTGTATTTGACCCCGAAGCCGCCCGCGGGCCAATCGCAGGCGATGTTGTCGAAGGGGCACAACATGCGGCAGGCGCCGCACTCGATGCAGTTCTCGTAGGCGACCAGAATCTTTTTCTGGGCGTCCTCCCATTCATACACCTTGGCCGGGCAGACCGTGACGCAGGGTTTGTCCGCGCAACGCGTCGCGCACGGGGATTCGGGGCCCCCGTCGCGCAGGGCGATATGCGGTTTTGGAGATTTTTTATAATCGAGATAGCCCAGTTTGGCCTCGACCGTCTCCGCGCCTTCCGGCAGCGCGACCTCGTGCTTAAACGTCTCGGAGACGCTCATCAGATCGCCGCCTTGCGTATCGGCCAGAGCTCTTTGGCGACGCGCAAGAAACCCCGCTTGCGCACCAGCGCGATCGCCTGCTTGAGATGCTCCTTCTTGGGGCGCCCATCCACGCTGAAGCGCAGATAGGCGAGGTCGTTGGCGAGGCGAGGATAGAAATCCAGGAAGCCCTCGCTTCGCTCGACGGCGGCCTCCAAGTCCTTGACCTCCTCGAGATCGGACCATACATAGGAGCGCCGAAGCTTGTCAACGTAAGACGAAAGGGTCGCCCCGGAGAAGTCGCCTTTTATTTTAGCCTCGACCACAGTCTCCCCGGCGAGCCGGCCGGACGTCATCGCCAGGTTGGAGCCCTCCCGGTAAGCCGCATTGACCATCTGGGCCGCGTCCCCCGCCGTCAAAAAGCCGTCCGCCGCCAAAGGCGGCATGGATTTGAATCCCCCCTCCGGGATGAGATGCGCCGAATACTCCAGCGTCTTCGCTCCGGAAATCAACTTCTTAATATAGGGATGCCGCTTGACGCGCTCGAGATGATCCGAAGGCCGTATCCCTTTTTTCTGGTAATCCGATAATTTGCACCCGACACCCAGAGAAAGGGAGTCCTTGTTGGTATAGATAAAAACGTACCCCAGCATCCCCTCGGTGATCGACCCGAAGAGTTCCATCGTCGCGCCCTGTCCCGGCTCCAACGCGAAGCGGTCCTCGATCTTCTCGGCGGGAAGCCCCAGGACCTCCTTGGCGCCCAGCGCGACCTCCGCGGGCCGAAGCTCTTTTCGAAAACCGGCCTTCTGCGCCACGATCGAGTTGACGCCGTCGCAGGCGATAACGACAGAAGCGCGGAGCTCGTCCCCCTCGCTCGTTCGGATGCCGACGATGCCGCCGTTCTCGCGAACGACGTCCTCGACCTTGACCCCGGCGTACACCTCGGCTCCCGCCTCGGCGGCCTTTTCGGCGTACCAGCGGTCGAAACGCACGCGGATGATCGTATAGCAGTTCGGCACCCCTTCCAGGAATTTTTGGGACCGGTAGCCCACCGTCACCCACGAGTCCTCGGTGGTGATGCACGTCTTCTGCTCCACGATAGGCCGCTCCAGAGCCGCCTCCGGGTCCTTCCAGAAGTCGGGAATGATCTCGTGGAGCATCCGGCTGTACAGGACGGCGCCCTGCACGTTCTTGGCGCCGGGGTACTCTCCGCGTTCGAGGATAACGACCTTGAGGCCGGCCCGAGCCATCGCAATGGCCGCGCTGACCCCGGCCGGGCCCGCGCCTACGACGATCGCGTCAAAAGCGTCATCCGCCATAAAGGGAGGGAATATCGGTCTGCGAGAAACGCACGGTTCACGTACGGCCGGGTAAAGCTTTGGGCGTTAACTGGCGCCGGCGCCCGTCGGCCTGCCGATCGCCTTTTCCACCGCTTCCACCAATGCGTCCGTCTTGAACGGCTTCGTCATGAATCCCCGGACTTGCGCAAATTTTTGGAACAGGGTTTTCGAAGGCTCCAAAGCCGTCAGAACGATGATGGGGATGTTCCTGGTGGCCTCGTTCTGGGAGATTTTGATTTGAAGCGAGTAGCCGTCTATCCCGGGCAGCATGACATCAAGAATCAACAGGTCGGGATTGGTCTTTACGATCAGGTCCCACGCCTGCCGCCCGTTGTCGCAAGTGGATATCTCATACCCCGCCTTCTCCAGGGTATAGCGAATCAAATTCAGCATTTCCGGCTCGTCGTCGATGACCAGAACTTTCTTCGCCATGGATCTCCCTAGAAAACCTCCTGCATCAGAGGTCCTTCTGCTTTTCAAGCTCCTCATAACGCTCCGGATACTGTTTCTTGAAATCCTCCACCAGCTTCTTCCGGTGCGCCTTCCAAGAGTCCGCGCTCTTTCCGATCTTGCGCTGGTTGGAATCGTAGACCAGGAAAAGCCAAATCTTGCGCGCCTCGTCCTTGGTCATCTTGCAGCCGGGCTTGCTCATCATGCGCTTGACGTAGCGTTCCCAAATGTTCCCTTCGGCCTGCCAGACCGTCAAATCCTCGAAGAGCTCGGGATTGGATTTTTTCCACTCGGCGATCTTCGCGTCCTTTAGTTTCTTCCGCTGGGCGGCATCCTTGACCTTCTCATCGCCCACGTAAGGCTCCAGGAATCTCGAATGGAGGGGGCGCTGCGGCAGATGGCACTGGGCGCAGCGGGCATTCACCAGCTTATAGCCTTCCTGAAAGTCCTTGGGGTACCCCTTGACCAGCGCGTCGATCTCGCCGGACCCCAGATCGTTCGGATAGGGATTCTGGAGCGCCTTTTGTTTCTCGATCTCGGCCGCTGAAGGCTTCCCGCCCTTTTCAGACGCCGCCGCCGGGCTCCGCGGCCTGGCGGCCTCTTTTTCGGAGGTCGCGGCGGCCTGCTCGTCCGGCTTGCCGGCCGGGGCGTCCGCGGCGCAGCAAATCGTCGCCGCGGAGACCGCCAGTACGAAAGCGAGCCACCGCATGGTTACCACGTCAAATTTCGCGTTTTTCCACGAGCTCGACATAAACCCTCCCGCCGCAACCTTGGCGATAGCCTGATTATAGAAATCTTGATCCCCAAAGAGCAACCGGCGTTAAAAATCCTCCTGCTGCTTGGCGATGCTCAACAGGTAGGTGATCAGGTCCTCGAGCTCAACCCCCTTAATCTTGTCTTTCCAAGCCGGCATGTAAAGAGGGGGCGTTGGGCCGTCCGGATTGAATTTGGCGATCTGCGAGCTGGGGACGCCGGCCTGTATCTTGGCCCGGAGCTCGTCTCGGGTAAACGTCCCCACGGTATCGGTCAAAGCCGGCTCCCGACCCTTGTCCATGTCCGTCCGAGGATCCGCCTGCCCGGGACCCATCGCGTTGTAGTTCCGGCGTCCCTGGGCGCCGCCCAGCCCGTGGCAACCCGAGCAGCCGTGCTTATCGAAGACATACTTGCCATGCGCCGCGGCGCCGGCGAACTTGGGCTCCGTCTTCGGCGGGCCCGGGACGTAGTAGCGGATAGGGATCTTTTCCTCTTCCGTCTGCGATAGAAGGAAGGCCGTGATCGCCTTCGCCCCTTCCGGGGTTATCTCGCCGCGGAAATCCGGCATGCCGCTGGGGGCGATGGGTTCCTTGTTGTACTTGGCGAAGGGGTCGTTGGGAACGAACTCGATCGTGTCGTTGGTCATATGAGCCTCGATCCAGGCTGGAAGCTTCCAGTCCCGCCTCGGGAGAGGCTTGCCGTCCGCCGTCTTGATCAGAGAAAAATTGTAGGGGGCGATGCGCTCCAGGGGCTTGTCGGCGATATTACCGAGATCCACGCTGATGACCCCTCCCACGCCGCGGATCTGGTGGCACCCGATGCAGCCGTGATCGTCGAACAGTTTCTTCCCTTTGGCAACGACCTCGGCCCCGCGCAGCGTATCCAGGTTTCCATGGCACTTGACGCAGGAGGACTGCAGCAGCGGCCCCAAGCCCAAGGGCTTCTCCCAATTCTCCGCGTAGCCGTGCGCCGCTTCCAGCTCCGTCGCGAGGCCCTGCCCGGCATGGCAGACCGTGCACCCGAATTTTTGGAGAGGGTGGCTGCGGATAATGCCGGAAACGTCCGGGTGGCCCGTGAAGGGATGTTCCTTCAAGTCCGTGGTCAACGACGGGTTCAAGAACTCGTCCATCCCGACGTGGCAGGTGATGCAGCGGTCCACGCGGCCCAGGTCCTTGGCGATGATCTGCCTAATCTGCAGGGGCGTTCCGCGCAACTGCCTCGCCTGGTCCCGCAGCCGTTTAGTCTGCTCCGGGTCGGCGGACTGCCGGGCCTTGCCCTCCAAATCGGCGGCCATCAGGCGGTAGTAGCGGCCCTGGTACTCCCGCCATTCTTTGCGATAATCCACGATCGCCGCGACGATGAACGCCGCCAGCATCAAGGCATTGAGGGTATAGAACAGTTTGCGGTACATTCAGATATTTAGGTTGAACGCCGGCAGCGTAAAGACGTACTTGATGTCAAAGCCGAGCCTGGCCCCCATCTTCAAAAGGACGCTCATCATTCCGACGACGAAGAACATGGTGATGACGTACCGGGGCCACTCCAGCGAACGGATATGGCGCTGGGGCAGCACGAAACCGAAGTAAAAATAGAGAACTGAAAACATCACGAGCCAAAATCCTTGCAGCCAGGCCAGATGCCCGATGAAGTGGGCGCCGATCGCGACCAGAGCCATCAGCCCCGCAAACCCGAGGCACAGCGGCTTGCCGGAAAGATCCCGCTGGACCAGCTTGGGACCGACGATCGCCAGAACCCCGCCCCCGCCCAGGGCCAAAACGCCGAGCCACGTGGGCAGCACGGCGTCCCCCTTGGGCCCGAAGACGTTCCACGTAGGCGGAGGCGGCGGCTGCTGGGTCAGCCAGGACTCCCACGGCCAAAACCACGCGAAGTTCGGGCCGCGGCAGTAATAGCCGATGTAGATGAGAATAAACCACATCGCGACCCCAAGCAGAAACTGGGTGTTCGCGAAAGCTCGGTCCTTCCAGGAATAAAAACCGATTCCCTTGGGATTCGTATCCAAGTAAGGGATCGCCATCAACCCCACGATGATCAAGCCGGGCAGCGCCACGCCGGCGATCCAGGGGTCGAAGTAGACCAGGAGCTCCTGGAGCCCCAGGAAATACCACGGCGCCTTCGACGGATTCGGAGTCACGTTCGGGTTGGCCTCGACCTCCAAGGGCGCGTTCATCCATATGCTCCAGACCATGATCGCCAGCGTGCAGGCGGCCGCCGCGATGTACTCGCGCACGACCAGATGGGGCCACACCTCGACTTTTTCCTCGTTGGGGTCGCGCGGGGCCGCGGAGAACGAGTCCTTGCGGATGCGCCAAAAATGAAGGATCAACAAGGCTCCCACCAGCAAGGGAACCGCGACGCAATGCAGGACGTAGAAGCGAACCAGGGTGTTTTCACCGACGATCGTCCCCCCCAGCAAGGTGAACCGGACGTCGTTGTTGATGCGCATTCCCAGCAGGGAGCCGAACGGGCCCTCGTTGCCGAGCAGAGGCGTCGCTCCCGCCATATTGGTGCCGACCGTCACGGCCCAGATCGCCAACTGGTCCCACGGGAGGAGATAGCCGGTGAACGAAAGAAAAAGGGTCAGCGTCAGCAAAAGAACTCCGACGCCCCAGTTGAACTCGCGGGGCTTCTTGTAGGAGCCGGTCAGGAAGACCCGGACCATATGGAGAATGACGAATACGACCATCGCCTGGGCGGCCCACCGATGCGCGTTGCGCATGAAAGTTCCCAGCGTGACCGCGAACTCGAGATCCTTCATATCCCGGTACGCCAACTCGACCGTCGGCCGGTAATAGAACATGAGCAAGACGCCGGTGACCGTCAGGATGAGGTATAAAAGGAAGGAAATGCCGCCCAGGCCCCATGTGTACGTCCACTCCAAGGCCCGCGGCCGCACGCGTACGGGATGCAGATGGAGCCAAACGTTGCCGATGACGTGAGCGGCCCGGTCGCGCGGCGTATCCTTCCAGATTCCCCCGCGGAAGATGCTGCGCCAGATTTGAGAGTCGATGACCGATTTTTTAACAGCGGGAAAATCGGGAAGATTGAAGCCGCTGGGAGCGCGGGGGCCTTGGGTCGTCTCAGGCATCGTGTCGGGCGAAGAAAGGGGCCTTTTCCCTGAGCCCAGGCAGGTCCTGCAAGATCGCCTTGTCCACCATCAGGTCCCCGGTCGCCGTGACTTCCACGGCGCACCGCCATAACGCGCGGGGCGCGGGGCCGGCGATCACGTCCCCGTTCAAGTTGAAATTCGATCCGTGGCAAGGGCAGCGGAAGCGACCCTGGTCGCCGAACCAGTTCGGAGTGCAGCCCAGGTGCGTGCAGCGCGCCCAGACCGCGTAGAACCCGGGACCCTGCTCGTGCTCCGGAGGAGTCCTCACGATCCAGATCCGCTGCTCGTTGAGCCACCTCAGATCGACGCCCTCTCCATAGGATTCGGCCGGACCGGCATTGAATTTTTGGGAAGGCTCGTAGATCACGTTCGGGAAAAAGAATCGGGCGGTCGCGGCCGCGCTCGAACCAAGGAAAGCGATGAGGGAAGCCCAGCCCAGCCACAGGAAATCCCGCCGAGATACCTGGCCGGCAGGCTTGGCAGCGATCGGGCGAGGTCCGGCGGCCGCCGCAGACGCGGCGGGAGGCTGGTTTGCTTCCGGAGTCGCGGCTTGCTGGGAAGTCCCTGAGGAAGGCCCGATTATGTCAGCCATAAGGCCGACAAAATTTATCACTTAGGGCATGTAAGTGTCAAGAAATCCCGTCTCAAATCAACGGACTACGACCGGATACGTCAGCCTCTCCTGGTCGTTCTCGATCGCTACGACGGACGGGACTTGCCGGAACCGCGGATCGTTGTAATTGCGATCCTTCTTCTGAAGCACGATCCGCCATTCCAGTGGGCGCAGCGTGATCGGTTCAAGGAATATCTTCTCCACGAGTTGCGGCTTTGAGTTCAGGAGTTCCGGGACCGGCGCCGTGCCGTTGAATTTCGCCAAGGCTGCGAGCGCGTTTCCGTAGTGCCGCCGATAGTCCTGCATGACGGCATGGATGCGCGCCGCCACCTCGTCCACCGCCGGTTTGTTGTCCACCCGATACTGGTTGATGCGCGCAATGTCCTGCTCGAGCGGTCCGTAGTCGCCCGCCTTGGCCTTTTTCAGGTCCGCCGAGACGCGCGTCTTCTCCAATCCGTGCGTCTTTGTGAGCCCTTCTCGGAGCGCGCGGATTTGGGCGATGTCGGGCAGGAGCCGGACGTTCACCCAGTCGTCGTAGCGGCGGCCCAGCATCTCCTCGCGCAGCTTTTCGGAGCGCTCCAGCACATCCTTGGCGTACTCCGCCAAGTTCTTGAGCTGATCCAGCGAATGGCGCGCCTCCTTTTTCGTCATCTCATAGCGACTATCCTTGACCGCTTGGCGCATTTCCGTCATTGCCTGCCGCGGCGCGAACTCCGGCAGGGCCGCGCGGGCCTGCCCGTAAAAAGCAATAACCGCTGAAACGGCCATGATCATCCGGCTTATTTTCATCCTCGATCCCCCTCTCTCATTTTTTTAGCGCTCAACAACGAGAAGACGATAGCATTTTTTCCACTAGTCCTGCATGAAAAGCTGCGAGAAAACCCTGCGACAATCCCGAATCCAGGTTAGGTCGGAAGCATCCTCGAGAAAAGGCCGGAGATCGTCTACCAGTTTGGCGGCATCGACGGCAGCCGCTTTCCGAGCCAACACCTTCAGGACATCGTCCCAAGAATCCATCCGCGTGGAGAGCGGTCCGATAACGGCATGCGGGGCCGATTGCTCCACGCCGGCCTTGAAGTAATCCATGTTGCCTTTGATCCGTTGCCCCAAAAACCATGCCAGATCATAGTAATCCCGACCTCGTTGATAGGGCCTAAACAGGAGCGCCAAAGCCTTGCCTGCGAACAGCGTAGGCAGGTCGTACTTGAGCACTGGGAATAGTTCGCCCATGCGGGATACAAAATAAGTTTCGCGGACGCCTTTCAAAGGGGGGCGTAGATCCACCTCCAGTTTGATCGCCAGTTTTTGATTGCGTGACAAGGACAAGCCCAGAAGTTCTGGAAGGCCGCCGACCCGCACGAAAGCCTTTTGCACCGTCTTGTCTTCGGCGACCTTGCCGTCTACTTTGAAACCCCGGCGAGACAAGTCTCGAAAAAGCGCGGCATGCAGTTTTACGAAGTCGTAGCGGGCGGGCGGTCCCGTGAGAGAAAAATCCAGGTCCTCGGAATAGCGTCTGAGTCGATGGCAAATCCGCAGGCACGTGCCGCCTTGAAAGGCAAGGGCGCTCCCCATCGACGAAGCGAAAATGGATTTAAGCGCGGCAACCTGAAGATACTCCCGGCTTAAATTCCACTTTTCCGATTCCGTTCTGATGGGGGTTTCTTTAATAAGAGCGAGAAGTCTTTGCATAGCGTTTGAGGCCGTTCCAGAGTTTTCTTACGCGACTCACGGGATAAAGCCGAGCCCACCGATCTCCTTTGCCCCATCGGAGCGGTTCCAAATTTTGGAGCCGTGATTCGCGCCAGAAAGCCGGATCGTCGCGCATCGAAGCTCCGCGAAAATAAAAATAATCCAGGAGGACTTTTTCCGGCTCACCCAGGAATGTGCCGGGATCATAGCCGAAAAAGAGCCTTTGGTGAATGCGGTGGAAATGAAATCTGCCTCGGGGCGTGTCAAAGGAGCGCGTCGGCCTGGGAGCCACCAGGGTGGTCTCGAAGGGGACGTCGGGAAGGAGGCCCAGTTGATTGAGAGCTGATTCCAGGCTGATATACGCGGGGGGATAAAGCGCCGCAAGCATTTCGGGCATCGAGCACGGCCGGTCCGCGAATGCGTAGACTCCTCGGCGCATGGAGATGAGATTGCCGTTTTCAGTCCACCGGTGGAGGGCCAGCCTCAGGCTGGGGAGCGGCCGGTCATTGATGACGATCCGCGCCTCGGCCAGGGTAAAGACCGGTTTTTTCATCTTGGATTGAAATTCTAAGAATCTCATAAGATTCTATATATTATCATAGATGATAATTTTCTAAATTTCAATGAAAAGTGGTACCATAC
>JACQPI010000106.1 GCA_016207585.1 Elusimicrobiota bacterium
AATGCTTACCCCTGTCCATTGGGATGGATTTCTCTATTTTGTCAGGAAAAGTTGACATTTCTTTGGGAGGTCAGTGCCATGCTCGGGTATGCATTCAGTAAACCCATGTTCGGCGTCGAGATGGACACAGTATGTATACGCTCGCCAGATAGATGGGTTTAGCGAATGTGTACGCCGTGGCTACTTGAAAGGCCCGAGCGGGAGGGTGGATCGCAGCGTCCAACGGTCTATAATAAAAAATACTCCTAAGCAAAATATGGCAATAGAAATAGAAAATAAGACACGGTTAACACGCGAACTCTTCTTCCATGCGTGCTTAAAGAAAGAATAAAAACTGGCGCATTCCAGGGCGAATGGGGGAAATCCCAGGTAGCCCAGCCAGGGCATTTCGAATAGTTTCGGTTCCTGGGGCCATGGGATGGTATAGACCCACCTCGCCCCGGCCCAGAAGTTCAGCGATTCCCATAAAACCCCGCAGACGGCTCCTGAGAGCAGCAGGGAGTACATCCGGTTGGGCCTTCCTTGCGAGAAGAGAAACAGCCAAGAGCTTTCCGGCGCGTTTCGAATCAGCCAAGGTTCTGTCAACAGGAACACGGCGACCCATATCAGCGGGAAAAAATACCGCGGCCATACGAGGGGTATGAGGAGGAACATCCAGCCGAGGAGGGTGGCGGCTTTGAGTCGTCCCGGGCCTATTCTTAGCCGAGGGGCGCTTGTCTTTTCTCTCCCCAACCATTTTTGGATCGCGGAGGCCGTTTCCAGGATGGCGGGCAAGACGGTTGAAAACGCGATCGCGTACCCCCCCCATCGAATCGCGCGGGCGGCCGGCAGCCCGTCATAAGCCCAGTTTTGAAGCCGGGCGTTCAGGAGCTCGAAGAAAAGCCACCAAGGAACGGATATCCAGGCGCAGCGGAAATGCTCCGCGGTCGTGCCGGGTCCGTGGGAATCGCCGAGCCAGCGCAGGTTGAGCCCATGAATCACGACCAGATAAGAACTCCACGCGCATAGATAGAAGAAGGTCGCCATCCAGGGCGTTCCGGCGTAAAGCAGGGCGCTGGAGGCGGCAAGGCCGGCTAGTCCCAGCGAGATGGGCAGAATTCCCGGGGGACGGGGCATGGGTCCCATTTAAGCGCTCGCCGGCGCGGGTTTCCGCCGGAGCTTTTGGATTTCCCCCAGCATATCAAGGGCTCCCCGCCCGAGGCTTTGGCCGCCGTCGGTCGTAATCACCTCTCCGGTGATGTTGCGTCCCAATTCAGAAGACAGAAACAGGACAAGCGCCGACACGTCTTCTTCCGATCCAAAGCGGCCCAGGGGAGTGCCGGCGAGGACTTTGCGCCGCATCTCTTCCGTGGGCCAGAGCCTCTCCCGGGTCTGCGGAACGTCGATCGGTCCCGGGGCGATCGCGTTGACCCGGACCCCGCGGCCGGCCCATTCGGCGCCCAGCGTTCGAGTCAGCGCCATGACTCCCGCCTTGGCGCTGGCGGACGGGGCGAGCCCGGGAGCGCCGGTCCAGGCGTAGGCCGCCACGATGTTGACGATGCTGCCGGAGCTTTGCGCAAGCATTCCAGAGCCGAACTCCAGGCTACAGTAAAAGGTTCCGTTCAGGACGATATCGATGACCTTGCGCCACCGCACGGGAGTCATCTTTTCGGAGGGCCAGATGAAGTTCGCGGCGGCGTTGTTGACCAGGATGTCGGCGCGCCCATGTTCCGCGAGGACGGCGTTGGCGAGCGTTTTCACTTGAGCCGGATCCGATATGTCGCAGGCGGCGGCCTTGACCGAGCCTCCCAGCGCCCGCAGCTCGGCCGCCGTCGCCTCCAGGCGTTCGAGATTTCGAGAGGCGATGACGACCCGCGCGCCGTGCGAGGCCAGGTCGCGGGCGATGATCTTGCCGATGCCGGTGCCCCCTCCGGTGACCACCGCCACCTGTCCGTGGAGGAGGTTTTCGCGCAACGCCTCGGTCATTCCCATCGGGGTTTCCTCTTCTCGCGCATGGCCGCGATGCCCTCCCGGGCTTCGGGACCGGAGAAAAGCTCCTGGAATTCGCGTGCGCCTTGGGCCCAGAGTTCGTCTTCGTTCGGAAGAAGCGCGCTGCGCACCGCCCGTTTGACGGACGCGTAGGCGCGCGGGGGAACCTTGGCGAGTTGATGGGCCTTATGCAGCGCGGCGTCCCAAAACCCGTCGCTGGGCAGAATGTCGTCCACCAGGCCGGCGGCCAGGGCCTCCGAGGCTTTGAGCGTTTTCCCTTGCAAAAGAAGCTCCTTGACGAGGCCGGGCCTTCCCGTGGCCGCCAATACGAGGCGGATGAGGGGCGTCGTGGGGGAAAGGCCCAGGCGGATTTCGCTCAGGGAAACCCTTCCGGACTCCTCCGCGATGCAGCGTACGTCGCAGGCCAGGGTCAGGATGAACCCTCCCAAGAGCGCGTAGCCCCCCACCGCCGCCACCGTCGGGCAGGACAGGTCGCGCAGGGCCCGGTGGACGCGCATCAATCGATGGAAAAATTCGGGGCGCTGTCCGTCGGGCAAGGACAGCATTTCGCTCAAATCGAGTCCCGAGGAGAAATATTTCGGCAGGGCGGAGCCGAGCACGAGGCAGCGAACGCGCGGGTCGGCCCGAACCGCCTCGACTTCCTCGATCAGGGCGTTCAACAGGGCCAGGCTGAGGTTGTTCGAGGGCGGCCGGTTGAGCAGGAGGGCGCGCACGGCATCGTGATCTTGGCGGACGACCGGCCCGTGGGACATCGGTTTATTATCGCGTTTCTTGGAATTGTCCCCGGTAGGGGAAGGTTGCGCCCAACAGGAATCGAACCTGTATACCCGGCTTCGCAGGCCGGTACACTATCCATTGTGTTATGGGCGCGAGAACGCTCATTATAGCTCTTTGGCTCGCGCTCGGGAAATTCCCCGGCGGAACTGCGGAACCGGCCGGTCGGGAGGAGCGCCGCGGGATGTTTTTGGATGGGTTACTGGAGCATGCGCCGGACGAGACGCCACATCTGCCCCCGCCGCCCGCGCTGTTTCACCAGCATCCCGATCCCCAACAGTATATAGGCCACCGCGAAGATGTAACGGACGGAGGCCTGGGGGAAGAAAAGCTGCGCGGAAAACAGGATGAGCAGGGAAATCGCCTCCGCGAAGGAGAACGATAGATTCATCAAGACCACCAGCCCGAAAAACGATTGGGCCGAGGTCAGGAATATCTCCTCCACTTGGCGCGCGTCCAAATGCATCGGCATGAGGCTGCGGGAGGAGAGCGCGAAAGCGGCCGGGAGCATGCCGATGAGCAGGGTCCATTGGTTCACCTTGGATGAAACCAGCGCCCGCAGCCCTATCTCCGGTTTTCCCTTGAGCGAAAAAAGAATCGCCACGATGAACTCGGGCGCCTCGGAGGCCAGGGGCGCGAGCCACTGCACCAATAAGAACTCCTCGATTCCCCAATGTTTGCCCGCCTCGAGAAGCCCTTCCGCGAACGGCTCGGCGGAGAGCCCGATCGCGAGCGCCGAGAACAGGAATATCCCCCCGATCGTGAATCGGCGGGGGTTTTTAGGCAGATGGGCGATGAGCTTGGCCGGACCTTCCTCCAATTCAGGCTCTTTCACCTGGGCTTTGGAGGAAAGGTAGGTGTAAAACGCGAACAGGGATAGGAAAATCGCGGTATCGACGATCGAGAGGGTGGCTTTGAACGGGAGGACGAAGGCGTAGAGAGTCGCCAATAGAAGCGTCGAGAGTTCTACCGCGTTGTTTTCGCTGAGGTGGATGTCGCGTATGCCCCGGCTCCACCAGCAGGCCAGAAGGACCGCGGGCCAACCGAAACCGATGAGCAGGCGGTTGGCGCCGGTCATGTTGGCGGTCGCGTAGGAGGTGTAGGCCGGGTTTTTACCGGCTTCCCACGCGAAGTAAATGTCGACGGCGTATTCGGGCAGGACCGCGATCAGCGCGAGGATCGCGATGGATATGTTCTGCGGGATGTCCATCTCGGCCGCCTCGGCGGCCCACGTCAGGAGGAATGCCGCCCCGAAAATCGAGAGTCCGGGCAGAAAGGCGGTCCAGGGTTGGGGTGGATGGAATCCGACGCACCTCTGCAGGACCCACTGCAGGGAGGCAGCCGCCGCGAGGAGGATGAAAAAAAGGCTTCTGGCGGCCGAGGAGGCGCGTTCCGTCCGTCCCATCGGGGGGATTATATCAAATAGCGCCGGAGTGCCTTTTGTGTTTCGGGCGCGCCAGGAGAAAAAACGCGACGCTTGCTATCAGACCCAGGAGAACCGTTTGGAAACAGAGGAAGGACACTACTTTCAGCCATGCGAATCCGGGATGCACGAAACGCACGAGCCATCCGGAGGCTTCTTGCGCCAGAGTGGTCGCGAAGCCGCCGCTGATCAGGAATTTTTTGGCCCGGTCCGTGTAGGGAGCGAAAATGGCCAGATGGGTCAATAAAAGCATCGTGAGCCCCATGATCGGAAGGTGGGCGTGGGTCACCTCCAGCATGGATGCGGCGGAGCGCGGCGGACGGAAGTCCTGTTCCGATCCCAAATAGTACGCTTGCACGGAAGAAGGGTTCAGGCCCATGCGGGCGAAGTACATGCACAGATTCGTCGCCCAGAGCCCCGCCAGGAAGACAAGGACCCATAGGATCGTTCGCCTCATCAGGGGATGGTGCTCGAAGCCGCCGGTCTGCATGTATTTCATGTCTTCTTGCGCGCCCAATCTCGCCGCCTTATTTTCCCACTTTTTTATTCGTGACGCCACCGGCCTCCGAGGATGGATGCAGCACCGCATGGATCGCCAGGATGCGGCGGATGCCCTCGGTCAGAGTCGTCGAGGTGAGCGACGCCCCGGCGATATTGCGGATGGCTCTTCGCACGAAGAGGTCCTCGGAGAGAGGGCGATTGTGAAATTGCGCCAGCCAGCGCCTCGGGGGGGCGTAATCCGGGGGCTCGTAGAAAGCCAGGAGCTCCACGAAACGAAGGGCCCCTCGGGCGTCGACCACCGCCATGAAGGTCTCCGGCATCGTGCGGACCGTGTGGGTTTCGAAATAGGCGTAGCCCGTCATGCCGTGGGACGATTTTCCCACGTAATAGGTCCAGACCCGGGATGAGATTTTCGCCCGGGCGAGCCGCTCGGCTTGACGTGCCTGCGCTTCCGAAAGGTAAGCGGTCCGACGTTCGACTTGGACCCCGGATGGAAAGGCCAGTTCCAGGGCCGCCTTCTGGGTGAGAAGAACCCGGGCATCGGCGCCGTGGGCGAGCAGCGCCAGCCCCGCCGCGGCGAGCGCGGCGGGGCTGAGGCGGCGGGCCGCACGGAGAATGCGCGAGAGCCGCAGGGCTAGAATATATAGCCCAGGCCGAGGTTGAACCGGTTGATGCCGGTTCGAGCTTGGTTCAACATCCATTGATGATCCAGCTTGACGGCGACCTGCGGGATCGGCTTGTACGTGATCCCGGCCGTGTATTCCACGCGGCTGTTCGCGTTGTTTCTGGCGAAGCCGGCCGGAAGCTCCGCTTGCGTATCGTAACGCTCATAGCGGAAAAAAGGCGCGAGGTACTGTGGCGAGCCGGCGAGAGATAGAACGTCGAAGGCTCCCTGGACGTACCCTCCGAAAAGGCGGCGTCCGATGAAGTCGCTGAATCCGGCCGTTTTGGTCTGCTGCGCGAGGTTGACCGCGTCGGCGTTGCCGATGCGCCCTTCCGTATACAGCGCGCGTAATTCCAGACCGCGGTATTCGGCGGATCCGTGTACGTCCCAGAGGGTGACCGGGACTTGGGAGGGCAGCAGGGCTTGGGCCGCCTGGCCGATGTAGAGGGAGCCTCCCGCCAGCACGCCGGGAAACGGTTTCACGTCGATCCGGGAGGACCATGCCTTGTCGTCGGCGAACGTATTGGACCCGCCCGTGCGGCCCCCGCGCAAGCCGGAAGAGCCGGTGAACCCGTCTGCGCCGGGATCGCTCGTCTTGACCGCATGGAGGCCGGCGAGGATATAACTGCGGTAGGAGACGGGGCCGATCTCTCCGAAAAGGCCGGCGCCGTTCTCTCGCCAAGTGGAGGGAATGATCGATGTCTCCACGCTGGGCCTGGAAACGCCGTGGAACGTGGGGGGCTCATGGATTTCATTGACGAATCCGGCCGGCACGAGGACGAGTCCTGCCCGGATTCCCATAGGATTCCATAACTTAAAGTCGAGGTAGGCTTGCTCGACCGACACCTCGCCGCGCTTGGTGCTCCCCGATGCGGTCGTGGCGTGCTCGAACTCCAGCTCCGAATTGAACAGAATGCGATCGGTGAACTTGTAGCCGACATAGAGCACCGCGCGCACGAAGTCCGCCTGGTTCGTCTGGCGCGCCTCGTCTCCGTTTTGCTTGCGCCGGGAGAAGTGGCGATAGGACATTTCCCCATAGCCCCCGACAGAGACTTTTCGATGAGGGGTTCCGTATATTTTGGATGCGGCGGGCCCGAACCCATGCATCGACGTGGTCGCCTCGGGCTCCGCGACGGCGCCGAGTTTTATCCGCTCGATTTCGCGGCTGAGGGCGTCTATGCGCTGCTGTAGTTCGTCCAACCGGTCGGGAGAGGATTTCTGGACCGGCGCTTCCTGCGCTGCGGCGGCCATCGCCGCAAACAGCACGGCGAAGAAGGCCTGCAGGCTGATTGTCGTTTTTTTCACAGTGGATCTCCTTGGGGGCATTTCCCGGCGAAACGGACGCCGCCGGACGTCTTAATCTCGATCAGGCATCCTTCGAAATCGCGGGAGAACGGGTCGATCCCGGCGACAAACGCCGCGGTGGACCAGGCGTCCGCCTCCGTGGCGGTCGGCAGGATCACGGCGACGCCGCCCGGGCGCTCGATGGGGCGGCCGGTCCTCGGAGAACGGATATGGCCCGGGTTTTCGGACAAGGAGGAGGTGGAGATCGAGGCGTCCCTTAGATGAATAGGCCGAGGCGCTCCCGGAACCACGACCTCCCAGGCGGTCTTTCCCGGGGGCGCGCCGACCGCCAAGATTTGGCCTCCGAAGTTCAATAGCGCCGAACGAATTCCGCGAGCTTTGAGGCGGTCGGCCGCCGCGTCCAGGGCGAAGCCCTTTCCGATCCCTCCCAGGTCAACGGCGATTCCGGTCGCGGCGAATGAAACACTGCGATCTTTCGCCCACAGGCGGACTTGGTGGAACCCTCGTCGAGGCGAAGCGGCGGTAGGGTCGAAGGCCCCTTGAGAACGGCGATAGACCTCGTCTGAACGGGATAGGACCTCCCATAGAGTCGCGGAACATGCGAAGGGTTTGAAGGCCGCGGTCCGGTTGAGCCGGGAGAGCTCGCTGTCATCTTTAAAGGCGCTCATGACCTGTTCCAGTCGGGCGATCTCCTCGAAAGCCGAGGTGATGGCCGCCGGCGCCGCATCGCCGTAAGCGGTCACTTCGCATAGGGTCCCCATCAGGAACCGGCTGCGCGTCACGGCTTCCCGGGCGGCCAGGGCCGGGAAGCCGTGAAACATCAGGATCGACGCGGCGGCGAGGGCGGGCCGATATTTATTGATATTAAAATTCAATATCATTTGCGGCTCAAAAAAATAGCTCACGCGACGGTCCCTGCGCAGCGGCGGCAGCGGCCGAATATTTCGTGCCGATGCCAGGAGGGCTCAAATCCCATCTGTCGGCAGGTCTTGTCCTGGATCGCCTCGAGTTCCGGCCAGCGGACCTCTTGGATGCCGCCGCATTGAATGCAGATGAGGTGGTCGTGATGGGGGCGCTCCAGTTGTATCTCGTAGCGGGAGGCCCCGCCGGAGCTCGTCACGTGGTCCACCAGTTTGCTCTCCTCCAGGAGTCTCAGGGTTCGAAAGACCGTCGCTCGGCCGATTCCGTATTTGCGAAGCGCCTGGTAGATCTCCTCCAGCTCGAGGTGGCGGTCCGTTTTGAGAAGGTAATTCATGATCTCCCGGCGTTGCCGGGTCAGCCGAAGGCCCGATTCTTCGAGATGCTTTTCGAAGACCTCTCGAATGCGTTCGGCATAGCCCGGCCGTCCCGCCACCCACTTCGGAAAGAAGATCAATTCATTCTTCGCCTTCATAGACCGAGGGCTCCGGCGCAGCGGTAGGCGGCGAAGGCGGCGAGCCAGCCGCACGCGAACATGTACGAGAAAGCGAACGCGGGCCAGCGCCAGCCGTTCGTCTCCCGGCGCATGATGGCGATGGTGGAGAAGCATTGAAGGGCGTACACGAAAAAGAAAAGCAGGCTGAGGGCGGTCGGCACGGACATCAGGCGGCGGCCCGTCTCGGGATCGGAGCCGGCGCGAAGAGCCTCTTGGAGGCGCATCCCGCCTTCTTCCGATTCGATCCCGTATATTTGGGAGAGGGTCGCGATGAAAATTTCGCGCGCCGGGAGGCTGGCGAGAATGCCCACGTTGATGCGCCAATCATAGCCGATCGGGCTGAAAACGGGCTCCAGCAATTTGCCGGCGCGTCCCGCGAAGCTGTATTGCAGTTGCCGGGAGGCCGTTCGTTCCTCGGCGGCCTGGGAAGTCGCGGGGAGGCGTGGAAACGTGAACAGAACCCACATGACGACGCTGACCAATAAGATGATCGTTCCGGCGCGCCGCAGAAATATTTTGGCTCGGTCCAGCATCGCGATGAGGATGCTCCTGAAGGCCGGAAAGCGGTAGGGAGGCAGCTCCATATAGAAAGGGGTCAGGTGTCCTCGCAGTACCGTGGATCGCAGCACGCGCGCCGCCGCGAGGGCCGAAACGCTGCCGAGCACGTACAGGCCCAGCAGGACCAGCCCTTGCGTGCGAAAAAAAATGAAAACCGGCCTGTCCGGGATGAATGCGGATATCAGGAGCGTGTAGACCGGGAGCCGGGCGGAACAGGTCATGAACGGGGCGATCAGCATGGTGGTGAGCCGGTCCTGCGGGGTGGGTATGGCGCGCGTCGCCATGATGCCGGGAACCGCGCAGGCATAGGAGGAGATCAGCGCCATGAAGGAGCGGCCCTGAAGCCCGACCCACCCCATCAGCCGGTCCATGAGGAAGGCGGCGCGCGCCATGTACCCGACGTCCTCGACGAGGAAAAGGCAGAAAAACAAAATCAAGATTTGGGGAAGGAAGGAGATCACGGAGCCGACTCCGTCGAACAGGGCATGCCTGACGAAGCCGCGCGCGAGACCTTCCGGAAGCTGCCGTCCGGCGGCGTCTCCCAGGGCGGAGCAGAGGGTCGTCAGGGCATCGCGCGCCGGCGTGGCCCAAGAGAATATGGATTGGAAGAAGACCGCCATGACCGCGAAGAAGATCAACGGTCCCGCCACGGGGTGCAGTACCGCACGATCGATGCGTGCCGTCAGGCCGTCCGGGCGAACCGGGCGGTACAGGCAGCGCTCCAGGATCTGGTGGGCCCATTGGTAGCGTTCGAAGGCGCTCCCGGGAGCGGAAGTCTCGGCCGGGACGGGCCACGATTCCCACTCCAGCAACAGCGCGCGGAGATCTTCCACGCCGATTCCCCGGTGACCGACGACCGGCAGAACGGGAACGCCGAGCTCGGCGGACAGCTTTGCCATGTCGAGACGCCCGCCGCGCGCCTTGATCTCGTCGAACATCGTGATCGCGACGGCGGTCGGGAGGCCGAAGGACATGAGCCCGGAGAGAAGCGCCAGGGATCTTTCCAGATTGCTGCCGTCGAGGATGAAAAGCGCGGCGGAGGGCTTTCCGACGTACGTTTCGGAGCCGGCCAGGGCGTCGCAGGTGACGAGCTCATCGGGCGTCTGGGCTTTGGGGCCGTAGAGCCCCGGCAGATCGAGGAGCCTTAGGCCCGTTTTCTGGTCCACGAAACCCTCTTTTCTTTCGACCGTCACGCCCGGATAGTTCGCCACCTTTTGACGAAGCCCGGTCAGGGCGTTGAAAAGGGTGGTCTTGCCGCTGTTGGGCGGTCCGATAAGCGCGATGACGGGCTGCCTGGGAGAGAGAACGGCGCGACCTTTCATCGACGGGGTTAGGCCGAGGCGGGCAGGGCGCTGGGAATGCCTTCCGAGTCGAGGGCCGCGGGGTGGGCCGCGGGTTCGCGTTCAAAACGGGTGTGGATGCGGATGAATTCGGCGTCGCTGCGCCGGAGGCAAAGGAGGCTCCCTCGGACCCGGAACAGGAGGGGGTCTCCGAACGGCGCCGTGCGTTCGCGGAGGATCGGCGTGTTGGGGAGAAGGCCCAGGTCCTCGAACCTCTCCCTTCGGCTTTCCGGGATCGACGCATCGTAGCCCGTGACGACGGCGGCGGCTCCGTCGTCGAGTTGGGTGAGGCGTCGGGGTCGGCTCATAGCTTATTGAAATCCTATTTCATTATGACATAGGAAAGCGCTCCTGTCAACTCCTTAAAGTTGATGTCGGAGCGCGGGGGCGCGGATATGTGTTACAATCCGCCCCGGATCGGAGAAGTCGAGGAGGCGGACGATGAGAGCGAACATGGGATGGGCGGCGGCGCTTTTGCTTTGCGCCGGCTGTGCCGGTGTCGAGTCGCGCGTTAATAAGGGGAAGGTGGTCGATACGATCGACCAGGCCCCGGCCCAGAAGGATTATTTGGAGGCGATCGGCATCGGCGCGTCGGATCCGTCGCTGCCCTCGGATACGCAGCGCAAGGCTCTGGCTCGGGACGCGGCGATCGTGAAGGCCCAGTACGAGATGCTCTCGATGGTCAAGGGCGTCGAGCTGGAGGGCGGGATCGTCGTCCAGAGGGCGATCGAGCAGGATTCGACGCTCGAAACGAAAATCAAGGAGACGATCAAGGGGGCGGATATCCTGAAATCCGAGTTTACCGCCGACGGCGGCTGCGTCGTGACGATCCGCGTTCTCAAAAAGCGCCTCGAGGAAATGATGGGGGTGAAATTTCGCTGATGCCCATTCGGATCAAGGCCGCCCTCCTCCTCTTCCTTGCCGCGGCTTGGGGCTGCACGCACGCGCGTGCGCTCCCCGAGGAGGCGGGGGAGGTGATCGAGGTCGAGGGGTGGGCGCCGGTGGACCCTCAAGATCCCGTCGGGACCCGCCAGCGCGCTCTGGTCATGGCGCAGAAGTCGGCCGTCGAAAGGGTCGTGGGCGTCTACGTGTCGGCCAAGACGCGGGTGGACGCCGCGGTGGTCGTGGATCAGAAGATACTGGCCCGGGTGGACGGGTATGTGCGCCGCTATGACGTCTTGGACGAGAAGGAAGAGGCCGGAATTCGCAAGGTGCGCATCCGCGCCTTCATCCTGCACGGCAAGTTGGGGGAGGACCTTCGTTCGGCGGGGCTGTCCCAGTCGGGGCCGGTTCCCGGCAACCCTCGCGTGAGCGTGCGTATCCTCGATCGCTCCGGGAAGAGCCCGAACCTGGAACGGGCGGCCTCCGGAGCGATTCGAAGGCAATTGGTGGAGCGCGGGTTCACGGTCATCGAGGAGGGGGAGGAGTCGGCGGCGAGGGCCGACCTGGTGGTTTCGGGCGAGGTGCAGGTGTCGGAGATAGTCGACGAGCGTTTGCGGGGATTTCATTCTTCCCGAGCGCGGTTGCGCGCGCAGGTGAAACAAAGGGAAACGGGGGCCGTCCTCGCGGAAAAGACGCAGGAGGCTTCCGCGATGGACGTGGCGGCCCCGGTGGCCGATGATAAGGCCGTGGACACGGCCGGCCAGATGCTGGCCGAGATGCTGATCGCGGAATTGGCCGGCCGGCTTAGGGCGCTTGGTTCCTTGCTGGTGAGGGTTCATGGGGCGAGGGGTTTGCTGGAGGTCGAACGGATCGTGGAGGGGCTTAGGACCCTCCCGGAGGCCTCCGCGGTCACGCTCTTGGAATATCGCAACGGCGTGGCCGAGATGAGCGTTTCGGCCGCGGGCATCTCCAGCGAGGAGCTTGCCGCGATATGGGTCAAGACGAAGAAGCCCCCCTTGGCGTTGCGCAGTCTGAGTCCCTATGTGCTTGAGCTGGAAACCGTTCCGTGAGTCGATGCCGTCTTTTCGGCCTGCTCGTATTATTTTTGTCCGGATGCGCGGGAATCGAGAGTCGAAGATACCTGGAGCCCGCTTTCCACGGCAAGGCCCCGGGGCGAGTCGCCGTATTGCCGTTCGATAACCAGAGCGTCGATCTGGTCGGCCCGGAGCTCCTGCGCCGCATGGTTCAGGGGGGGCTTGGCCGGTCCGGCTATGAGTGCGTTCCTCTGGATCGGGTCGATGAAGCCTTGAAGACGTTGGGGCTCACCGATGGGGGGCAGTTGCGCGCGGTGCCGTCGCAAGGGTTGCGGTCGGTTTTGGGGGTCGAGGGGCTTTTTTACGGCGATGTCGAGGAATTTTCTTTTTTGAACGTCGGTTTCGCCGTCCGGCGGATCGTCCGTCTGCGGCTCAAGTTCGAATTGTCCTCGACCGGGGAGCTCCTCTGGGAGGATGCCGGCCAGGGCCTGACGGAGTATTTTACGCTGAAGAAGGAACGCGCTTGGCGGGCCTTTATGGAGGGATTGGTGGTGCGGGAGGCCGAGAATTTGTTCCGGACCCCGCTCATGCCCGAGGCGCGGGAGGCCGTGCGGCGGTTGCTGCTGAGTCTGCCGCCTTACGGGATGCGGGTAAATAATTAAGAATAAGGAGGGGCCTCATGAGGGACCTAAAACAGAAACTCCTGTCGGGTTGGATCGCGGGGGCGCTCGTGGCGGGGCTGGGAGCGGGTTGTACGAGCACGTCGGTCCGGATGCGCCAGCCCGTCACCGCGACCCAAACGCCCCAGGTGAGCTCGAAATGGACCGGCCCGCGCCGGCGCATCGGGATCGTGGATTTCGTAAATAAGAGTTCGTACGGCGCACGGTTGGGAAGCGCCGCTTCCGATATTTTGATAACGGAGCTCACGAAGACGGGGAAATTCGTGGTGGTGGAGCGGGAAAAAATAAACAAGATACTGGAGGAGCAGAAGCTCCAGGCCTCGGGGGCGATCGATCCCCGCTCGGTCATCCAGGTGGGGAAGATATTGGGGCTCAACGCGATCGTCACGGGAGCCGTTTCCCAGTTCGGGGTCAAGACGGAAGGTTTCGAGGGGTTGGTCGCGCAATCGAAACGGCAAATCGCCGAGGCCACGGTCGACATCCGTGTCGTCGATGCGGAGACGGGGCAGGTGTTGTACGCGGAGTCCGGCAAGGGAGCGGGAAAGAGCGTGAAAAGGTCCTTCCTGGGTTTGGGCGGGCGCGGCGGCTATGATGAGACTCTCGAAGGGGAGGCTTTGCGCGCCGCCATCGCGCAATTTACGGAGAATATCGTCAGCCGAGTCAACGCCAGACCGTGGTCCTGCCGCATCGCCGGAGTCAGCGGGGAGCTGGTCTACCTGAACGCGGGCGAGGGGCTGGGGCTGGAGCGGGGGGCCGAGCTGGAATGCTTCCATTTGGGGAAGGAGATACTGGATCCGACGACCGGGTTGATCTTGGGATATGAGGAGGCTCCGCTGGGTCGCCTGCGCGTGACGGGGCCGCTGGGAGACTCGGGGGAGGGTTCCGTGGCGCGCTTCATTAAAACGACGGGGGCGGCTCCGGCTGCGAAAGACATATGCCGATGGCCGTCCTGAGCGGCTTGGTTTGTTTGCGTCTTCGGGAACTTTCCGGGGCGTGAGTCGTATCTTGGGGCATGCTGGCGAAAGTATGGTCCGCCGCGGTCTGCGGGGTCGACGGCTATCTCGTCACGGTGGAACTGGATCTTGGCCGAGGACTGCCTAGCTATATGACGGTGGGACTTCCGGACAGCGCGGTACGAGAGTCGCGGGAACGGGTGGTCGCGGCGATTCGCAATTCGGGTTACGAGTTCCCATGCAGGCGCGTCACGGTCAACTTGGCTCCCGCCCAGTTCAGAAAGCGGGGGACCCAGTTCGATCTTCCGGTCGCATTGGGCATCCTGGCGGCTTCGGGTCAAATCCCGGCCGGCGATTGGGTCCAGCGCTATTGCTTTTTGGGAGAGTTGGCGCTGGATGGCGGCATACAACCGGTATCCGGAATCCTCCCGATGGCCGCTTCGGCCGCCTCCGAGGGGCGACAAGGGGTTGTTTTATCGCGATTGAATGCCTCGGAGGCGGCTTTGGTCGGCATACAAAGCCTGGGGGCCGCGTCGTTGCGGGAAGTCGTCGGGTTCATCGCCGGGCAGGTCCGCCTGGAGTCTTCGGCTCCTTCGCGGCCCGTGGTTTCCGTCTCCGCCGGCGACCTGGCGGACGTAAAAGGTCAGGGTCTGGGCAAGAGGGCTCTTGAAATCTCGGCGGCCGGAGGGCATCATTTATTGTTGACCGGCCCCCCTGGGGTCGGCAAGTCCATGTTGGCCGCAAGACTTCCAGGGATATTGCCCGCGCCCGACGATCGGGAGCTGCTGGAGATCGCGAAGATGGCGTCGGTCGCTGGGTTGTCGTCGTGCGCGGCGAAAGCGGCATGCCCCAGGCCGTTTCGCGCTCCGCATCATAGCCTGCCTCCCGGCGCCTTGGCGGGCGGAGGCGCCACGTGCAAGCCCGGTGAGGTCTCATTGGCGCATGGAGGGGTGCTGTTTTTGGACGAACTGCCGGAGTTCCAGCGCGAGAGCCTTGAGGCTTTGCGCGCGCCCCTGGAAACGCGCAATGCGGTTGTCTCGCGGCTGGGAGAAAGGGTAATCTACCCTGCCGACTTCCTGCTGGTCGCGGCGATGAACCCATGTCCGTGCGGGTGGAAGGGGCATCCAAAGCGGCATTGCACTTGCAGCCCGGGCCAGGAATCTCGGTACGCGGCCCGGCTCTCGGGGCCCTTGCTGGATCGAATCGATTTGGGAGTGGAGCTGTCTTCTTTGAATTTTCGGCAATGGAGCGAGACGGTGGAAGAGGAAAAAAGCGCGAAGGTGCGCGCCCGCGTCGAAACGGCCAGGGCTCGTCAGGCGAAGCGCCTGGCCGGCGAGGGCTTGCGCCTGAACGCCGAAATGGGTCCCCGCCAACTCCGCCGCCATTGCCCCCTGGCCCGGGAAGCGGCCGCTTTCATGGAGGCTGCGTCGGAACGCCTGCATCTTTCCGCGCGGAGCATGGATCGCGTCGTCAAGGTCTCCAGGACGATCGCGGACCTCGAATGCTCCGAAGCGATTTCCGGCGGGCATCTGGCGGAAGCCTTGGCGTTGAGCGGCCGAGATCGCAGAATGGAGAGATGACCATGACCGAGCATCTTGCGCAGGGAATGGTTGACACCGTAAGTTTGTTTGGAGTGAAACCATGACCGAGCATCTTGCGCAGGGAATGCCGAGCGAAAAGGTAGTGCAACCTCT
>JACQPI010000109.1 GCA_016207585.1 Elusimicrobiota bacterium
ATATCGGTCGGCTCGATGCTCGGGGCGCTTCTCCTGCCATTGCTCGCGCTCGCGCTCCATTCCCCGCTGCCCCCCACCGTCATGGCCTTCGCGGTCAGCGCCCTGATCCTGGCCAAGCACATCCCCAACCTCAAGCGCCTGCTGAAGGGGCGGGAGCTCTTTTTCAAGCATGGTCCTCACCTTGAAAACCGAGAAAAAAAGCAATAACATCTGCGTGCTGGGCGCCGGCCTCTGGGGGACCGTTTTGGCGAACCATGCGGCTCGCCGAGGGCCGGTTCGGTTGTGGGAATTCTTTCCCGAGCTGGCGCGCCGTCTGGAGGAGTCGCGCAGGCATCCTCACATCCCCCGCCTGGAACTCAAGCGTTCGGTCCGGGTGACGTCCCGGATCGAGGAAGCGCTGGTAGGGGCGCTGGCCGTCCTGATCGTGCTTCCATCCGCCCACGTCCGCGCCACCGCCGCGAGGCTGCGCGGGATGAGGGCCGCGCTGCCCGGGAAAGCGCGGTGGATCAGCGCATCGAAAGGAATCGAGCCCGGTTCGCATTGGACCATGAGCGAGATCGTGGAGAAGGAGCTTCCGTCCCTGAGAAGCCGTCTTTTCGCCCTCTCCGGCCCCAGTTTCGCCCGAGAGGTGTCGCGCGGGGTCCCCACGCAGCTCGTCCTGGCGGGGCCGGCCGGCCCCGCGCGCGCCGAGCTCAAGTCCCTTCTCCAGGGGCCTCCCCTGAATATCGAGGAGAGCTCCGACCGCAAGGGAGTCGAGCTCGGAGGCGCCCTGAAAAACGTCTTCGCGATCGGCTGCGGCGTCCTGGACGGCCTCGATGCGGGGGCGAACACGAAGGCGGCCTTCATCACCCGGGCGCTCGCCGAGATGGCCCGGGTCATCCGCGCCGCGGGAGGGCGCGTGGAGACGGCCTACGGCCCGGCCGGGATCGGCGATCTCATCGCCACGGGCACCTCCGCCGAGTCGCGCAACCGCGCCTTGGGGGAAAAGCTGGGACGCGGGAAGGCGCTCGCCCGAGCGCTGCGGGAGATCCCCACCGTGACGGAAGGCGTCGAATCGGCCCGCAGCGCCGTCACGCTGTCGAGGTCCCTGAGGCTGAGCTGCCCCCTCCTCGTGGGCGTATGGAATATCCTCCACCGGCATGCGCGGCCCGACATCCTTTTGACGGCGGCGGGGTTTCCATGAGCAAGGAACCGGACAAGAGCGGCGGAGACAAGAGCCCCGAGCAGGAGGTACGCATCTACTCCCTGGCGACGACGCAGAACGAATGCATCGTCTTCCTGGAGGAAGTGACGGGGAACCGGCTGCTCCCCATCTGGATCGGGCATTCCGAGGGACAGGCGATCGCGATCCGATTTTCCGGCATCGTCATCCCCAGGCCTCTCACCCACGACCTGATGCTCTCGATGCTCAAGACGCTGGGGTGGGCCGTGGAGAAAATCGTCGTCCACGACCTCCGGGACAGCACGTTCTACGCCAACATCCATCTCCGGAAGAACGGCCAGCAGATCGTCGTCGACGCGCGCCCCTCCGACGCCATCGCCGTCGCGGTCCGCGCCGGCTGCTCCATCTACGTGCAGGAAAGGGTCTTCCAGCGCTGCCAGGTTCTCAACAAGCCCATCTCGGAAAACGAGGTCCAGAAATTCAAGGAGGACTTGAAAAACATCCGCCCGGAAGACATCTTCAAGGATATCAAAGAAAAGCAGAAGGGAAAGAACAACCCGCCGAAGCCGAAGAAAGAGAAGGAGGGGGAAAACCCGAAAGAAGACAATGAATAGGCTCGACATCATCAACGCCGTCGCAAAAATCCTTTCCTCGCGAGCCGACGCGACCCGCGCGGTCCGCGCGGTCTTCGACGCCATGACCCAAAGCCTCAACAAGGGCGAGAAGGTGGTCATCTCCAACTTCGGAACGTTCCGGATCAAGCTGCGCCGGCCGCGCCAGGGCCGCAACCCGAAAACGGGCGGCAGCGTCGCGGTGCCGGAACGGCGCGGGGTGCGCTTCAAGGCCTCCCGGAACCTCCTAGCCTCGTAGCGAATGCCGAAGGCCCGATGATATGACGCTCGGAGCGCCCCCGCCGCTTTTCCCGGACCAAAAATACTTCAGCCCGAGCCAGGCCTCGCGCATCGTGCAGATTCCGGAATATACCCTGCGCTACTGGGAGTCCCGGCTGCGCCTGCCGCGGCCCATGCGGCGCGAGAGCGGCCACCGGCGCTACACCCCCCGGGATTTGAAGCTGCTGCTGCGCATCAAGGAACTGGTCCAAGAGCGGCGCATGACCCTGGAGGGCGCGCGCAAGTTCCTCTTGAGCGAGGGCCGCGGCCGGGCGGCCGCGCCGGCCTGCGCCGTGGGCGGGGACGCGGCCAAGGTGATCCGGGAGGTCCGCGAGGAACTGCGCGGGCTTCTGAGCGATTTATCGGATTGACGGCCCGTTTGCGTATCGATGGAAAATCGGTGAAAAATCGGTGAAAAATTGTTGCACGAATTGGAGGAGCCTGTTATACTGCAATTATGGCGCAGTTAAACCGCATCACTTTTGACCCCAAGATAATGGGGGGGCAAGCCTGCATCCGGGGGATGCGCGTTCCTGTGGCGACCATCGTCAAGCTCGTCGCTTCCAGAATGACCGAGGCCGAGATTCTCAAGCATTATCCCGACCTCGAGGCGGAAGACATTCAAGAAGCGCTGCGCTATGTCGCCGCGTTGGCCGAGGAACGGTTGGTCACCTGACGCGGGATGCGGTTTTTCATCGACATGCCGTTGTCCACGGAGACAACGGCTTTTTTGCGCCAGCTCGGGCATGATGCGATCCATGCGCGGGAGCTGCGGATGCAGAAGGCTCCCGATGAGAAAATCGTGGAGAAGGCGCGGCTCGAAAAGCGGATCATCCTGACGATGGACCTCGGCTTTGGCGCGCTTTTGGCGCATGCAGGCACCCAGTTCCCCTCCGTCATCCTCTTTCGTCAAGAAGACGAACGGCCGGAAACCATCCACCGGCTTTTGAGCCTCAATTTACCGAGGCTTGATCAAGACTTACAGGCCGGTGCCTTAGTCACCATAGCGGACAAGAAAGTTCGGGTCCATCGGCTGCCGATTGATGGATAGCCGACTATACGATACGATCGATAACTGATTATCCGAGCACCACGCCGGTCCTTTTGCTACAATCTGCCGGTTGAAGCGAGATAGGGCCCGCTGAAGAACGCTGGCAAATTATTAGTGAAAACGGGGAGTGGCTCAATGGTAGAGCGCTCGCTTGGGGTGCGAGAGACTCCGGGTTCGATTCCCGGCTCCCCGAATTCCTCCCGCATCGCGATCCTCTACGCCTACGGCCCCTCGGGACATTCCAGCTCGGCCGCCGCGCTCCAAGAGGAGCTGCGCGCCTCGGCGCCGGGAATCGACGTCCGGCTCCTCGACCTCTCCGCGCAGTTGCATCCCTGGCTGGGGCCGCTTCTATCCGGCGCGTACCTGGAGCTCATCCGGAGAACCCCCAAGCTCTGGGACACCCTCTACGACAACCAGACCGTCGCCCAGGCCCTCTCGGAGTTCCGAGACATCCTGAGCCTGCCGCACCGGCGCAAGCTCAGGGCCTGGATCGAGGAAGTCCGGCCCGACGCCGTCGTCTGCACCCACGCCCTTCCCTGCGCGACGCTGGCGATCGAAAAGGAGCAGGGGCTGCTGAGCATCCCGCTCGTGGGCGTGTTGACCGACTTCGGGGTGCACGCCTACTGGCTCTCCCCGCGCGTCGAGCGCTACCTGGTCCCGGACGAGCCGGTGCGCGCGGAGATGGCCCGGCGCGGAATCGACCCGGCCCGGGCGCGCGTCACGGGAATCCCCATATCGCCCCGCTTCGCCTCCAGGCCGGAGCCGGCCCTCGCCCGGCGGCGGCTCGGGCTCAAGCCCGGCCTGCCGACCGTGCTCGTGGCCGGGGGGACGCGGGGCCTGGGCCCGCTGCGCGACATCGTCGCATGCCTGGTCCGGCGCTTTCCGAAACCCCAAATCGTCGCGGTGTGCGGCGGCGACCCCGAGTTGCGCCGCGCCCTCCGGGCCAAGTACGCGAAAAGGGCGCGGGTCAAGGTGCTCGGCTTCACGGGCGACATGCCCGCCTGCCTCTCGGCCGCGGACATCCTGGTGGGCAAGGCGGGGGGGGTCACCGCCTCGGAGGCCGCGGCCTGCGGGGTTCCCATGGTCATTTTCCGCCCCCTGCCGGGGCAGGAAGAGCGCAACAGCGCCACCCTCGTTTCCAAAGGCATGGCGCGGCGGGTGGAGGACCAGGAAGAACTGGTCGCCGCGCTGCGGGAGCTCTTCGCCCGGCCTAAAAAACTCGCGGACATGAAGGCCGCCGCGGCCGCCCTCGGCCGGCCGGACTCGGCGGCCGCCGCCTCCCGGGAGATACTCTCCGTCCTCGATCGCGCGCCGAGCCCATGATTTTTGCTTAAATATCCGCGTCCCTCGCAATGATCCAAACGGGGTGTAGCTCAATTGGTAGAGCGCTTGGTTCG
>JACQPI010000118.1 GCA_016207585.1 Elusimicrobiota bacterium
ACGCGGCCCTCGCCTCGAATTTCGAAAAGATGGAGCTATGGGCGCCGGCCAAGGCCCGGTGGGAGCAGGTGTTGCGCCACGATGAGCGCAACGCCCAGGCCAAGATTTCCCTCAGGACGGTCCAGTCCAACCTTAGGAAAAAATCCCGCTCAAACAAAAAGGCCAAGTGATCCTGGCGGTCGCAGCACTGTGGGGCGCGCTGGTTCTCGGGTTCTTGTCGCCGCCCCAGGCCCGCTCCCAGGGCTTCGGGGAGAACCATGTCGTGCGCAGGGATTTCGACTGGCGGGTCCGATCGACGGAACATTTCGACGTCCATACCTACGAGGAGTCGGCCCCATGGGCGCGCGCCGCCGCGGAGAACCTGGAGCGGTCGTACGCGAGGATCCGCGACGGACTGGGAACGGGCTTCGCGCAGCGCCGCCCCGTGTTCATCTACGGCAGCGTCAACGACATGCAGCAGTCCAATATCGTGGAGGTGGGCGACGGCACGGGCGGCGTCACCGAGGCGTTCAAGGACCGCTTCATGGTCTACAACGACGGGAGCCGGCAGTGGCTCGACGACGTCCTGACCCACGAACTGGTCCATGTCTTTCAGTTCCATGTCCTCAACGCCGGTTTTTGGAAGTCCGCGCGCATCCTGAAGGCCTTCGTGTACCCCTTGTGGATGATGGAGGGGATGGCGGAGTACTTCACGTCGGGCCTGGACGACACGACGGGTCAAATCTACCTGCGCGACGCGGCCACGTCCGGCGGCTTGATCCCTCTGTGGAAAATGGAGCACTTCAGCCACTTGAAGCCCCACCAGGTGACCTTGGCCTACAAGAGCGGGGCGACGGTCATGGAATTCATCGCTTCTCAATACGGGGAGGACCGGGTCGGAAAGCTCTTGAAGCTCTTCGAATCCCATTTCGAGTCGAATTCGGTCCTCCAGGACTTATTGGGGCTCGATATCTTCGCCTTCGACCGGAAATGGCGCGAGTACCTGGAGGAAAAATACCGGCGGGTAGCGCGCCGGGAGCGGCTGGAGGGGCCGGAGGCTTACGGGGTCTCCTTGACGACTTCGACGGGCAAGATACCCGAATTCAACACGAGCCCGGTCTTCACTCCGGACGGCGCGCGGGTGGCTTATATCAGCACCCGCTTCGGCCAGCCGCCCGCGGTCATGATGACGGACCTGCGCAGCGGGCGGCGCAAGCGCCTCGTGGACGAGAAGTACCTCCTGATGGAGAACATCCCTCTCGGCTATTTCGTAAACCTCTCCCGAGTCTTGGCGATCTCCCCCGACGGCCGCACGCTGGCGTTTTCAGCCCAGAAAAACCACGTCGAGTCGCTGTATTTCTACGATTTGGCGAAACGCAAGCTGAGGCGCCGCAAGCTGCCGGGGTTCATGACGATCAGCGAGCCGGCCTTCTCTCCCGACGGCAAGCGCCTTGCCTTCGCGGGCATGAAGGGGGGGGTGACGGACTTGTATCTGCTGGACCTCGGCTCGGGAGAGGTTTCCCAGCTGACCCACGATTCCCAGGACGACCAGTCGCCGGCCTTTTCGCCGGATGGCGGCTCCATCGTCTATTCATCCGAGATCGAGATCCCCGGAGATTCCATGCCGTACCAGCGCCGCCTCTATCGCCTGGAGTTGGATGGCCTGGCGGCGCAGCGCCTCGTGGAGCTGCGCGGCGCCGCTCGGGACCCGGTCTATTCCCCGGACGGCCGCCGCGTGCTGTTTTCTTTGGAGGCGGACGGCTTCTACGAAGTCTATGAGCTCGAGCTGGAAACAAGGCGCGTTCAGCGCCTGACGCGCTCGATCGGAGCGAGCTATACGCCCGTCTACGCTCCGGACGGCGAGATCGCGTTCTCCGCCTTCCGCCGGGGCAGCGTGCATGTTTACAAGGCGCCGCGCGGCCGCCTCTTGGCGGAGGCGGTCTCGCCGCTGAAGGTCGCGCGGGAGGCCGAGCCGGTTTCGAAGGCGCCCGCCCTCGGCGACTCTAGTCGCCAAGGACAGGGCGAAAGGAGAACTGCCGCGCCCGCGCTTCCCGGAACCTCGACGCACAGCGTCACGGCGGCACTATCCGACTCCAAGCCTTTTCGAAATTCGGCGTCGCTGGATCTCTTCCTGCCCGCTTTTTTTTATTCCTCGCAAGGTGGGCTGTTCTGGACCAGCTACGCCCAGGCCTCCGATATGTTGGGCAACCATCAGACCCAGGGCCTGGTCTCTTATAACTCGGGGGAGGGCTTCCTGAACTATCAGACCGCCTACTCCTATGCGCGCTTTCGCCCGCGGCTCTCGCTTGGGCTTTCGGGATTCATCCTCCCCAAGAGAACCGAGGCCGGGACGGGGCTTCTCAACGATCGCTCCGTCCACGCCCAGGTCGCTCAGGTCCAGTACCCACTGGACCGCTACCACCGCCTGGAGCTCGTGGCCGGCGCGGTGACGGAGGTCCTGCAGTATCCGGATATCCGTTCCCAAATCCGCCATGACGCGCGCATCGTCTCCTCGGCGTTCGTGCGGGACAGCGTCGGTGGGCGCTACCTGGTCGCCAACCGCGGGTCGCGCCTGCGGCTGGCCTATACGGGCGCGCTGGAGGCGCTCGGAGGGCATGACCGCTACGACACGGTCTACGGGGAGGGGCATAAGTATTTCAGGCTGGCCGATACGAGCGCCCTCGTCGTACGCGGCCTATCCGCAAGCAGCTGGGGACCCCAGAGCCAGCAGTTTACCCTCGGCGGCATCGGGGGGGTGAGGGGCTACGCGCGCAGCGTCTCGGAAAACGTGGGGTATCGGGGCGCCCTCGCCACGGCGGAATTGCGCTTTCCCGTCGTGCCTAATCTCGACTATTATATGTGGTATTTCTTCCCGGATTTTTACTTCAAGATGATCTCCCTGGCATTTTTCACGGACGCCGGCTACGCCTGGAACACCGGCCCTCAGTTGAGCGGCGCGCATTGGCGCGACATCCGCCATTCCTACGGCGTCGGCCTGCGCCTGCACACGTTCATTCTCCAGCTTTTTCCGCTGGTGCTTCATTTCGACTACGCGCAGCGGGCGACATCGGACGGAGGGGTCTTCTATGTCTACCTGGGGCCGCTTTTTTAGCATGGAGACCTCGCTGCGTTACCGAAAGAATTCGCTCTGGATGGACGGTGTCTCTCTCCGGGCGATCGCCCGAGCGGTCGGGACTCCGGCCTACGTCTATTCGGCGCGGCTGGTACGGGAACGCTTCCTTCGATTCGACCGGGAGCTGCGGGGTTGCGAGCGCTTGATCTGCTACGCCATGAAGGCGAACTCCAACCGCGCTCTCTGCGGCCTCCTGGCGGACCTGGGCGCGGGCGCCGAAGTGGTGTCGGGGGGGGAGCTGAGGCGGGCCTTGGCGGCCGGCTTCGAGGCTCGCCGCGTCGTTTTCTCGGGCGTCGGCAAGACGGAGGAGGAAATCCGCCGGGCCCTGCGCGCTCGCATCCTTTCGATCCATCTGGAATCCGCGGAGGAGATGGCCCGGGTCGCCGCCGTCGCCCGCGGCGGCCGCGGGCCCGCCGACATCTCGATCCGCGTCAATCCGGGCATCGAGGCGGGCGCGCACCCGCACGTCGCCACGGGGCGCTCCGGAGACAAGTTCGGGGTTCCCGTGACGCAGGCGATCGAGATGTATCGCAGGGCCTTCAAGGACCGCCGGCTCAGGCCCGTCGGGATACACTGCCACTTGGGCTCGCAAATAACCCGCGTCGAGCCCTACGCGAGGGCATTGCGGGTCATTTCAGGTATTCTGGCCCGGATCAAGACTTGGGGTCGCCGTTTGGATTTTGTCGATCTGGGCGGGGGCATGGGCATCGCTTGCGGAAAAAATAAAATCGCCGGCCGGCGAGGGACTTTACTGCCGAGGGGCGCGCGGCCCGGTCAGGAGCTTCCTTTGGAGAGCCTCGCGGAGAATATTCGTGAATTCGCGCGCGCGTGGCCGCGCACGAAGATCATTCTGGAACCGGGGCGATACCTCGTGGCGGACGCCGGAGTCCTGTTGACGAGCGTGCTGTACCGCAAGAGGATGGAGGGGAGGACCTTCGCGGTCGTCGACGCGGGAATGAACGACCTGGCGCGCCCGGCCTTGTACGGAGCCGCGCACCCTATCGCGCCGGCATCCCGCCCCGGCCGCCGCCGCGTCGCGCTGGACGTCGCCGGACCGGTCTGCGAATCGGCGGACGTATTCGGGAGGCGCTATCGGCTGCCCCAGCCGTCGCCGGGAGAGATATGGGCGATCCTGGAGGCGGGCGCTTACGGATTCTCGATGTCCTCGCAGTACAACTCGAGGCCCCGAGCCGCCGAAATTCTGGTGGAGGGGGGGGAGTTTAGGGTTGTTCGTCGCAGGGAAAGCTGGGAAGACCTCGTGCGTTTGGAGAAGCGATATGGCGAAGAAAAATAGGAAGGGAGGCGGCGGTTTTCCCGCGCCGGACGGAAAGTATGCTCCCGGCGCCGCGGGGACCCTCTCGGCGCTCGGCAAGAAACTGATTTTGGTCGGATTAATCTCGGTTGCGGGCGGATTTTTCGTATTGTCCCGCACGGACCCTTACGGAAGAAACCGGGCCTCCCACCTGGCTCCGTACCTGCTGCTGGGCGGTTACGGTCTTATCGCGGCCGGATTGTTAGCAAAAAATGGCGAGACCGAAGGGCGGAGCGAGGCCATGAAAGGATAACAGTGGCAACTATGACCATTCGCACCAGTCTCAAT
>JACQPI010000113.1 GCA_016207585.1 Elusimicrobiota bacterium
ACCTTCCAAAACAACGTTTCCGTGCCGCCTCCAGAATACCCGACCGACTCCCAGTTCGCCCGCCTGGATGGGACCGTCGTGACGACCGATGAGCAGGACATCGGGGGGAAAATCATCGACCGCATCGTCACGCTGGAACCTCCTTCCGGGACTGTCAACTTCTCTCCGCAAACGCTTACCTCCAAGGACGGCGTCTCGGGCTCGGGCTCATCGGCCGCATTCGCCCCCACCCCGTGCGGCTCGGGAACCAGTTGCGCGTTGACGGGAGGGACGTTGATCGTCCCCATCGACATCCCAATGCCCAACTCGAACCTGGGAGGAACCGTGATCGTAGGCAGCGCCACGATCCTTTCCGGGAACATTTCCAACACCGTCCAGGACTATTCGCTCACCCTGACAGGGGGCTCCGCGACCGAGACCGGAAATTTCGATGGAGGAACGGTGACGGCCGACGCCCAAGGCAACGCACATTACGTCCGGACGGTCACGTTTCGAAATCTCACCGGCCTCCTCGCCAACTCGTCTGAATCCTCTTCCATAAGCTCGCCTCTCGATGCGTCGAATCAAACCGTCGCCGGGCTGTCGCTTTATGTGAGGTACGTCGTCAGTCCGATCAACCTCGGCGCGGCTTCTTTCACCTTCGACATCGCGACGATCGCCATCCGCGGCATGATCTTCAGCGATAAGGAGGAATACAACCCGGCCCAAAACACCTGGAGTTTCGAGAAAGCACGGGGCGCCCCGCGCTTCAATCATTCGGCGACCCTGTTGCCCAACGCGAACGAACTCTATTTCGGAGGCCGCAACTGCGACAATGCCGCCTCTCCGGCCGACACCTGCGCTGCCTTCCAACCCCTGAGCGGCCCCGGCGGCTACATCCCTCAACCCGACAAATTCTCCACGGACTCCACACTCAACCAGTCCCGCAGCCACCACGCCGCCACCGTCTTGCCGGACGGCAAGGTCCTGGTTTCCGGCGGCGTCAGCGGTTCCGCCATCCTGTCTTCCTCGGAACTCTACGACCCCGCAAGCAAGACGTGGACCCAGACCGGAGCCCTGAACATCCCGCGCGCCGGCCACGTCTCGGCGCTGCTTCCCAACGGAACCGTCCTGGTTTCGGGCGGGTACCTCAACGAGGCGGCTACCGCGACGACCCGCGCCGCCGAGATCTACTATCCCGACTCGGGGCGCTGGGTCATGACCGGCGTCATGGTGTCCTCGCGCCAGGCCCATACCGCGACCCTCCTCCCGGACGGCAACGTCCTGGTGGCCGGCGGCTCGGGCAACAACGGCTATCTCAACACCGTCGAAATATATTTTTCGACCGCGGCCCTATGGGTCCAGGTTCCCAACATGACTCTCGCCGCGGGCCGCGCGGATCACACCGCCACGCGCCTCCACGACGGAAAGGTGCTTCTGGTCGGCGGCATCAACGCGGGAGGCGTCGTCTTGTCGGCCGAGACCTACGATCCCGCCGCGCACGTCTGGTCGGCCGTCACCTCCATGCCCGGCTCGACGGGCAGAGGCGGCAGCGGGCGCTACGCGCACACCGCCAACCTCTTGCGCGACGGACGCGTCGTCGTGCTCGGAGGCGACGACGGCTTCGGCGAGATATTCGCCCCGCTCGCCTATTATCCGTGGAGCGGAGCCGGCGGCAGTTGGCAGGAAATTCCCGTAGTCACGAGCGATCCCGACCTCGTCGCCGGGATCGACTTCGGCATCGGCCGGCTTCGCCATACGACGACGCTCCTGCCGGATGGGACGCTCCTTTTGGCCGGAGGGATCACCGCCTCCCAAAGCTCCTTGGACAGCTTCATGGCCATCCATACCGACTCCGGGATCATCCAAGAGAAAAAACAGGGTCTGACCGCCAAACGCAGCCACCATACCACCGCGCTTCTGCGCGATGGCCGCGTCCTGCATATCGGCGGCGCCGACACTCCCAGCTCCCAGCTCGCCGGCTGCGAAAGCCGCTACTACGGCCCTAACCGCGACGCCGCGACGCCGGCCGTCGTTCCCGCGGTCTCGCGCATCCCTGATATCCAGACCTCCCCTTCCTTTCCATTGGAACGCGGCAGCCTCTTGACGGTGGGGGGCGGCAATTTCAAGGGCGGCTCGGAAGCGTCGGGCGGCGGCGCCGCCTCGCAGCATTCGGCCTTCCATACGCCTCGCCTTTACCTGCAGGCAGTCGAGGCGCCCAGCGGCTACCTGCTGGATCTATCCACGTCGCTTTATACGAACCCGGAGAACAGTTGGAGCAAGGTGAATTCCTCCATTACGATTCATCTCCCGGGCGACTCCGGCTTCTTGGCGTACGGATGGTACCACGTGCGCGTCGCGGCGAACGCCCAGTTCTCGGACGCGGCCAGCGTTCAGATCGGCCCTCCGAAGCCGACGATGACCGCCGGACTTCCCGTCGGCAACGCGGTCGACCCGACCGTCGTTTCGTGGAGCTGGAGCGCGGCGCCTGGCTGCCCCGCAAGCGGCGTTTGCGAAGGGTATCACGTCTATTCGGCCACCAACAGCGTGTTCTTGTCCACGGTCGGAGCCGCCTGCCCGGGCGGAACCTGCCGCTTCCTTCAGACGGGCCTGGGCGCCGGCAGCGTCGCGTCGATCCAGGTGGCGGCCTATAACATAAGCGGCGACGGGCCGACCTCCACGTCGACGACCACGATCATAACCGACTCTCTGGTTCTCAGCGGCGTGAACGGGCTGGCGATCAGCACCGGAACCATCGCCTGGGCTTGGAGCAACGTTCCCTCGGCCGTCTCCTATAGGATATTCAGCGCGACCTCCAACACCGTGATTGGAACCTCCGCAACCAACGCCTTCACCCAAGTCGGCCTCTCCACCAACAGCCCCGCATCCATCCTGGTCCGCGCCGAAAGCGCCTACGCCTCCGGCCCCCTGGGCGCCTCGACGACGATCTACACGCTCGCATGGCCGCCGGCCGCGGACGCCCCGGCCCTGACCAACCTATCGACGGGAGGCTTCACGGTTCACTGGCTCGCGAACACAAACCCATCCGGAACCAACTATCGGGTAAGCCTCGCCTCCGGAACGACCGCCGTCGTCCTCTCGACCGTCACCGCGTTCACCTACTCCCTGGCGGATCGACTTCCCAACACCCTTTTCACGGTGCAAGCGGCGGCGATCAACGGCAACGGCGTCATGTCCGACGGGACCCTCATTGCCAGCACCTATACCCTGGCGAACTCCCCCTCGAATCCGGCGGTGGCCGCCAACACTCCTTCCGCCTTGGCGCTCACCTGGGGCGCGAA
>JACQPI010000117.1 GCA_016207585.1 Elusimicrobiota bacterium
GAGCGGCGTGGATCGGCTCGGGTTCAGGTTCGAGTACCGGCTCCTCGAAGAGGCTTCGGCCGCGGCATGGACCTCCGTGACCTCCGGCCCCGCGGGGCCTGCCGTCGAGTTCGGCGCCGTCCCCGGGGTCGCCTATGCCTACCGCGTGACCGCGCTCGACGCGGCCGGCAACGCCGCCGTGTCCGAGGAAAAATCGTTTACCCTGCCCGACGTTGAAGCGGCAGCCCTGCATGCGCGCTTGAAATGACTCTTGCTCGTAAGGCTAAACAGCCGCCACCTCCCGCCATCGAAGGGAACCACGGCAAGGTGATCCGATTCCTGCAGGGCTTCGAATGGACCTGAAAGGAAAAACGGCCCTGCTGACCGGGGGCGCCGGGGGCATCGGCAGGGCCGTCGCCTCGCGCCTGGCGCGCGCGGGAACGCGCGTCGTTTTGTGGGACGTCCAGCCTCAGGCGCTCCAGGCCGCGGTCGAGGAGATTTCCAAGGACGGCTTCGCCCGGGGCTACCCCGTGGACATCACCGATCGCCGGCAGGTTTTCGAGGCGGCGGAACGCGTGCGCAGAGAGATAGGCCTAGTCGACATTCTCGACAACAACGCCGGCGTCGTCTTCGGCGGGGACTTTCTGCAATGCTCCGAGGAGCAGATACTCAAGACGCTCCGGGTGAACGTGGAAGCGGTCCTATGGTGCACGCGAGCCTTCCTGCCGGGAATGCTCCAAAGGCGCTCCGGCTGCATCGTCATGATGGCGTCCGCCGCCGGCATGTTGGGCGTGCCCAAGATGGCCGCTTACTCCGCCAGCAAACACGCCGTGATCGGATTCGCCGAATCGCTGCGCCTGGAGCTGCGCGGACAAGGGCACGACGGCGTCCGCGTCCTGACCGTTTGCCCGTCCTTCGTGAAAACCGGAATGTTCGAGGGAGCCTCCCCGCCCATGCTCACCCCCTGGCTCGATCCGGGACAGCTGGCGGATAAGATCTGCGACGGGATCCGCCGGGACCGGGTCCACGTCCGAGAACCGTTCATGGTGAAGCTCGTCCCGGCGCTTAAGGCGCTTCCCTACCCCATCCTGGACCGAGCCGGGGATTGGCTGGGCCTCAACAGCACGATGGACCACTGGCAAGGACGCGAAACCGCAACATCGCGGGAATCCACGCAGCGCCGATGAGCCTCGCCCGCCGAACCCTGCGCAGCTCACCCGGCATGTGGCGTGTCGTAGCCGCGGGGCTGGGCCTGGCCGCCGCGACCGCAACGCTCGCGCCCGCCACCCCCCGTCCCAACGAAACGCCGCAGCCCGCCTCGGCTTCGGAAGATCTCCTCCAGGCCTTCATCCAAGCGTGCCGGGTTGAACGTCCCAACCAGGGAAAGTGCGCCGAAGCCGGAAAGGCCCTGGGTGGCGCCGATGCTTCGACGGTCGCCGCCCTCGCCCGCCTCCTCAAACACAAGGAATATAACGTCGCGATGGCGGCCGCCTCGACTCTGGGAAACATGGGCGGCGCGCGCGCCGGCCCGGCGGCGCCGGCGCTTGCGCGTTCCCTCACGCATTGGCACGGATCGGTCCGCCGGACGGCGGCGGCGGCGCTCATCAAGCTGTCGCCCGATGTCCCCGAAACGACCCAGCTTGTCCTTGCGCTCCTGGAAGATCCCAGGAATTGGGTGCGGTCGCTCGCCGTCAAAACCCTTGGAGGCATGGGCGCCAAGGCCCGGGACGCGGCCGCGGCCCTCAATAGAGTCCGGCAGGGCGACGAAGACAAACAGATCCGCGCTCAAGCGGCCAAGGCCGTTGAGAAAATTACCGGCAAACCGCCCCGAGGCCCCTCCGCCCCTGCCGAGCTTCTCCCTGAGAACCCCGGGCTAAAGGCTTTCGCTAACAGCTACCTCGACAAATACGACGCGTTGTCATCCACGGAGACCACGGCGAACCTCGACGTTTTCGACCTCTACAAATCGGCTCAGAGCCTTTTGCGCTCTCTCGACCGCTGGATGAACACCGCCACCATGGAGGAAGCCTTGCGGCTGCGCAGCCAAATTCCAGGCATTCTCATCGAGCAAGGCGGCGAGGGCCTGCGATCCGCGCCCGACATCGTTTTTTTCAAGCAGCTGGCGCGGACCCGGCGGGAGGAAACGACCATCGATTTTTTCGATCAGCTCGCACAACTCTACCCGGACTCCCTGCGGGCCGCCTACGAGACCCGCGCCGGCGAGTACGGCAATTGCACGCGTTTCGAAGAGGACTCGTTCGGGCGGCTCTACCGCGCATGGGACGGATTCCAAGCTTCCGAGCCGAAATTTCAGCTTGAAATCGCCGCCGTCAAGGAACGAATCATCGAAGGACTTCTTTCGACCTGCATCTGCGGAGAGCGGGAATCGAATGTTCTCTCCGAGTATAAGAGTTTCGTCCAGCTCTACCCCGATCATCCCGCCGCGGCCCGGATTCAAAAGCGCATGGAGGATGTCCGGGCCAAGCAAGTCCGGCTCCACCTCAACTGCAAGCCCGGCTGATTTTCACGTCCCCTCAATCTGGGCCTTAGGATCGTATTTTGCCTTCCCCGATCGACCCAGGCGCCGCCCCCCTCCTTGCCCTATAATACCCTCGACGCGCCTTCATGAGACCCTCCCGGACGGTGCCGCGCGCAAGGTGTTGCTCCTCTCGCGCGGCACCTGGCGAGACTATGCGCCAGGTGCCGCTGCGATTCCTGTGCGCCTTCGTTCTGGCGGCAGCGGCGGCGCTTCCGGCCTCGGCGCAGCGTTTCGTTCGACCCGGAGCCTATGTCCCACCCGGCGCCGGACCGGCCTTCCCAAATCCGAACCCGGCCCCTTCCCCCGCGAAGATCGCCGCGCTGCCGTCGTTTCCGGAATCCATTTCCTTGCCGGTCCGGCCGGAATTGAGCCTCGGGGCACTCCGCGGCGACATCGCTCCCCGGAAAACCGCCCAAGGGTTATCGCCCGTTTCGCCCTCTCAGGCCCTTTTACCTCTCGGCGCCCGGCGGGGACACCAGCCGCAATATAGCGCGCTTGGCGGCGTGCGCGAGGGACTCCTTGCTCCCGGCGCCGGCGCCGTTGAGCGCCTCTCGGACCGGCTTTCTCCGCTGCGGATCGCGGCGACGAATTCCGGGCCTGGGGCCGATACCGGAAGTTTTCTGCACCGGTTCTTCTTCGGGGCCGCCCCCGACGCATCCGGCTCCGGCGCCGTGCCGGCCACGGAGATTAAGTTCATCCGCAACGATGGAGGCGTCCTTCTAGAGGCCTACGGCCGCGCGGCGAGGTACTACCTGGAAGCCAAGAGACTCTGGAAAAAGCTGGACAGGCGCTTCGGAGGCCCCGCGGACCTGAGTTCCACGATGGACGTCATGGCCGACAGCGAGGAAGAAACCCTCGTAAAGATGAAAGCGCTGCTCCTGCTGGCCGGCGGCCGACCGATTCTCGAAACCAATATTCATATTCCGGGCAGCCGCGACTGGTTCGACGGCATCGTCCAGGATCCGGATGGAAACCGCATCGCAATCCAGACGCTGCGTGTTTTCTTTCATCGCACCCAGAACCCCCGATCCGAAATCGAGGAAGGCAAGCGCCGCCTCCTACATGCGCTCCTCGATGCTTCTTATTTCTTCCAACCCAAAGGACGCGTCGAGGAGACGGTCGAACCCGTCGACCGCGTTATTTTGGCTCTCGATACGCGCGGCTACCCGGAACTGAAACGCTTCGCGCAGCAGAATATCCTCGAGATATTCGGCGAACACAACCGGCGCTTCGAGTTCGTGTTTCTCGACGACACTCCCGGATTCCGTGTGCCTCCGGATCGAGTCAGCGCCGAGCTCAACGCGCTCGCGCGCCACCCCGGACACGGTTATCTCCTGCGCCGCATTCAGGAAGGCGTTCTCTACAGCCGCTACGTAGGCCTGCTGTTGGAACTCCGGACCATCGAATACCTGGTGGACAACGGCTACGAGATACTCCATACCGGCATAGAGCTTTTTGGCAAGAATGGACTCTACATCACCGAGTTGGACGTTGTCGCGCGCAAGGACGGCCAAATCTCCATTTGGGAATCGAAATCGTTCCGCCAGCGCATCTCGGCCAAAAGCATCCTCAAATATGATATCCACCGAAAACTAAGAACTTACCGCGATTACGACACCGACATAAGGCAGGCGATCGGCGGGAAGTTCGACGTATTCTTCGCATTGGACGTCGGGTGGTGGAAAAAAATAATCCCGAAATTACTCACTCAGCAAGCGGCGCTTGGAAACGAATATCAGCGCCCGGTCTCTTTTGTCTTCCTGGAAAGTTACCCCAATGAGAATTTACTTTTTCCCCGCCCCGCCCGCCTCACGCAAGCCGGCGAACAAAATCGTCGCGAGAGGAATTATAGAACTCCGGCCTTCGATGAAAATAGGCGAGATGACACACACGCAGCCGCGCTGGCCCTGCTGAGCCGCGCCTGGGAGGAGAATGACGGCACCCCGGCGCTGCGGGCCAGCGAGAAGACAAGGGAACGCAAATTCAAGGACCGTTCCGACCGCCGTACACGCCGCGAGGGCCGAAGATTCGGGTACCGGCGCTAAGCCCAAGGCGGTCCTACCGAGGCTCACTGGAAATCGCGGCAAAATCCAAGTTCCGATCATTTGACGCGTCCGCGCTATTGTAGGACAATGCGGTGGTCGCAAGCTCGCCATGATCCAAATAGAATTCCACGGCGGCGCCGGAACGGTCACCGGTTCCAAGCACCTGCTGCGGGTCAACAACGACGAAGTCCTCATCGACTGCGGGATGTTCCAGGGACTCAAGGAACTGCGCCAGAAAAACTGGAGCCCCCCGATATTCGATCCCGCCGGCCTTCGCTGGGTCCTCTTGACGCACGCGCATCTCGACCACAGCGGCTGGCTTCCCAGGCTGGTACGCCACGGTTTTCGCGGGCGGATCCTCTGCACGGCCGCGACCCGGGACGTCGCTCAAATTATCCTCATGGACTCGGCCAAGCTTCAGATGGAGGAAGCGCAATACCGCAACCGCCGCGGCATAACGTCCCACCAACCCGCCTTGCCCCTGTACACCCAGGAAGACGTGCTGGAGACAATGCCCTTCTTTCAAACCGTCGAATACGCGCGCTGGGTCGAGCTGACGCCGCAGATATCCTTTCAACTGGTCGACGTGGGGCACATCCTGGGCTCCGGCGCGATAGAACTCCGCCTCCAAGACGAGCGCCGGACCGTGCGCGTCCTAGCCAGCGGCGACGTCGGCCGCTACGACATGCCGCTGCACCGCGACCCGCAGGACGCCCCGGAATGCGACGCACTCCTCCTGGAGTCCACCTACGGCGCGCGGGCCCACCTGGCGCAACGGCCCGAGGAACAGCTCCTCGCCGTCGCCCGAAAGGTCGTCGAGCGCAAGGGGATACTCCTGATCCCGGCCTTCGCGGTGGGCCGCAGCCAGCAGGTCATCTTCGTGCTTCATCAGCTGTTCGACTCCGGAAGGCTCCCGCGGATTCCAGTGTATCTCGACAGTCCCATGGGCATCAACGCGACCAAGGTCTACTGCAGCTATGCGGGCCCCTATCGCCTGGACGCCGAAGCCCTTCGAGGGGGCGTCTGCACCCTTTTCGGGAAAGGGCTCAAGATCGTCAAAACCCCGGCCCAATCGGCGCGGCTGGCCGGCCTCAAGGGGCCGGCCGTCATCATCTCCTCCAACGGAATGCTGACCGGAGGCCGCGTCCTGCACCACCTGCGCAATCTGCTTCCCAACCCGCGCAACCTCGTGGCGATGGTCGGCTACCAGGCGGCCGGATCGCGCGGGCGCTACCTGATCGACGGGGCGCAGAGCCTGCGCATCCTGCGCGACGAGGTTCCTGTGCGCGCCGAGGTGGCCGACCTGAAGGCCTTTTCGGGCCATGCGGACGTCAATGAGCTGCTGCGCTGGACCCGCAACATCCACCCACGGCAATGTTTCCTGGTGCACGGCGAGCCCCAGGCCGCCGAGGCGCTGGCGTTGCGCCTGCGCGAGGAAAGAGATTGGAACGTATCGATCGCCCGATTGGGCGAGCGCGTCGAACTATGAACGATTTGCGGGAAGCCGGATTATCGAACGTTCAGGAAATATTTCGCCAGGCGCGTCAGGAATGCCGAGAACCCTGAGGATGTCCTATTTTTCGGGAAGGCGGCGTCGCACTCGGGCCTGACCGAAACCCCCAGGGCGCCGTCCAGCAGGGACCAATCCAACATCGTCCCGTCCAGCTCCGCGTTGAGGGTGAACGATCCCTCGATCCCCTGCCCGCCGACGCAAGCGACTCGCAGCCGGACCGGATAGACGTCGCCTCCCGGCCCCTCGGCGGGCTTGGAAACGAAGAAGGTGTTGCTCGGGCGGGTCCCCTCGGGGCATTTCTGCTCCGGGACCGGAGTCGCGGAGCGGACCACGAATATCTTGTAGAGGGCGGGGCCTATCTGAGCCGTCTGCATCCTTGTCGGGCGCCGAACCGCGCGGGTCAGCAGCCGCTGCCACAGCGCGTCGTCCGGAAATTTGCAGGCCGATCTCCCGGTTCCCAACATAAGCCTGGGCTCGGGCTGCGTGTCGGCCCCCTCGTCTTGCTGCGCATAGGCGACGCCCCGGCCGACAGGCCCCATCAACCACAGCAACCCCAATAAAACACGCAGCCCCCTCAACGTCCCACGACGCCTCGTCCCCGTCATCGTATGCGTCCTCCATCGTAAAAAGCCGTTGCGCCCAATCGCGTCTCCAGCCAAGCAGGCAAAGTCAACCGGGAACCCAAGCTGGACAAGACGGGTCCCGGGGGGGCCGACCTGCGGATGTGCCCGAGCCTGGAATACAAACCGTCTCCCGGACACGCGGTCTTCTGCTGATCTCGATGCCCCAGGATCTGCTTGGGCTCGATGTCGTAGGTCACGATGAGCCACCGGACCAGCGCGATAAGGGAATGGATCTGCGGGCGGTTCGGTCTTTGGCTCTTCTTTCGTGAAAAATTGCCCATCAAGGCGATGCCCACGTTCGAGTCGTTGCGCCCGCGGACATGCGCCCCGACCATGGCCTCCGGACGCCCCTGGAAAACGCGTCCGGCGCCGTCGATGACGAAGTGGTAGCCGATGTCGATCCAGCCGCGGCCGCGCTGGTGATAGCGTTGTATCAACCGCATCTCCTGGATGGAATCCGCCGAACGCAGAGGCCGTACCGTCGCGGTGTGGTGCACCGTAATGCGTGCCGGGCTCATCGGTTCGTAAGGGGCCTGCGCCGGCGCGGCCTGCCAGGACTCCCGCGATATAACGCCCGGGAAGCCCAGCCGCTTTCCAAACCAACCTTGGCGGGGTTGAGCCCTGGTCGTTTCGGAATCCGCGCGTTCGTCCTCGGCGCGCGCCGTTTCGACGCCGAAAATTTCCACGACTTGGCCGGGCGAGATGCCCGCGCTGCGCATGCGCAGCCTAAGGGCCGTCCCGACCCGGCCGGAAATCGGAATGCGTCCCCAAAACCGTCCGTTCGGGAAGCGCTCTATTTCGGCCGGAACCCAGCGCAACGAGCCGGACTCCAATGCCGCCTCCAGGACAAACCGGCTGTCCGGCGCATAGCCGTCGAAGAGAACGGCGTCGAAAGCCGCCTCAACCGGGTCGCTTGCGGGAGATTCCCACATCGGAGCGTCGACCTTCGAACCGACAGGCGCCTCCACGCGTGCCGCCGCTGGAATTTCCTGGAACCGCACCGGATTTGCCTCCTCCTGCGCGGCGCACGGAGCGGCGGAGATCACCAGGGATAGGGGAAACAAAAGACGCCGGAAACCCACGTTGCCTTGTATTTTACCAAAATAGCGCTAAAATCCTCCCCGGAAAAATGGTAGAGTCCTATCCCGTCCGCCGGCATGTTTGAATTCCTAAAAAAGCTGCTTTTTGGGAAACCCCGGGATATCAAAGACCCGCAGGTCTTCCGCCACATATCGCTGGTCGCCTTCCTGGCGTGGGTCGGGCTCGGTGCGGACGGCCTCTCCTCCTCAACCTACGGACCGGAGGAAACCTTCCGGATGCTGGGATCCCATCCGCACTTGGCGGTGATCTTGGCGGCCGCGATGATCGTGACGATCGCGGTCATCTCCTACGCCTACTCCCGCATCATCGAGTACTTCCCGCTCGGGGGGGGCGGCTACGTCATCGCGACCTCTCTATTAGGAAGACAGGCAGGCCTCGTCTCCGGCTCGGCCCTCCTGGTCGACTACATCCTGACGATCTCCGTCTCGATCGCGGCCGCCGCGGATGCCGCCTTCAGCCTTCTGCCGATCGAATACCAAGCCCTTAAGCTGCCGGTCGGGCTGTTTGCGATCGCGGGGCTCGCCCTGCTCAACCTGCGCGGAGTCAAGGAATCGGTCGAATTCCTCATGCCGGTCTTCCTCGTCTTCCTGGTGACGCATGCGGTCCTCATCGTGGGAGCGATCCTTCTCAATGCCGGGGATTTTCCTCAAGTCGGCAGGGAGATTCGGGCCGGTTTTCGCTCCGACCTCTCTACGATCGGGCTGTGGGGCATCCTGGCGCTTTGCCTGAGGGCCTACGCGTTCGGGTGCGGCACCTACACCGGAATCGAAGCGGTCTCCAACGGCTTGGCGATCATGCGCGAACCCAAAGTCGAGACCGGCAAAAAGACGATGCTGTATATGGCGACCTCCCTGGCGATCACCACCTCGGGGCTTATTTTGGCCTATCTGCTCCTCCACATTAGCCCGGTGGAAGGCCGCACGATGAACGCCGCCTTAACCCAGGGTTTCGCGGATCGCCTATTCGGCCCAAGTTCGCAGATAGGATGGTGGTTTTTGATCATCACGCTCTTAGCCGAAGCCCTGCTTCTCATCGTAGCGGCGCAAGCCGGCTTCATCGCCGGCCCGCGGGTCATGGCGAACATGGCCCTGGACTCGTGGCTTCCCAGGCGCCTGGCCAGCCTTTCGGACCGCCTGACGATCCAGGACGGAATTCTCATGATGTCCTTGGCCTCGGCCGCCACCATGTTCTACGCCAGAGGCCACACCGCGACCCTCGTCATCATGTACTCCATCAACGTGTTCATCACGTTCACGCTCAGCGAGACCTCCATGATTCGTTTTTTCATCCGCGACCGAGCCTCCTACGGAGACTGGAAGAAGAAAATCTCCATACACGTCGTGGGTTTTCTCATGTGCGCGACGATCCTGGTCATCAACCTCTACGAGAAATTCTTCGAAGGCGGATGGGTCACGATAGCGATCACGCTCAGTTTCATCGGCCTGTGCGCCCTGATCAAGAGGCACTACAACGCGGTTCGCGAAAATCTATCGCGCCTCGATGAGATTTTGAGCAATCTGCCGCAGGAGCCCTCCCGGTCGGCGCCGGCCCTCGACCCGAAAGCTCCCACCGCCATCCTCCTGGTGGGAGGCTACGGCGGACTAGGGATGCACTCTTTATTCACTATTCAGAAGCTTTTCCCCAACTATTTCAAGAATTTTATTTTCGTATCGATCGGAGTGGTCGATTCGGCCGTTTTTAAGGAAGAGGGGGTGGTCGCGGACGTGAGCCGGCACACCCGCGAGCTCCTGAACCGCTATATGGAATCGGCCAGACGCCTGGGACTCCCCGCCGACTCGCGAATGGCGGTCAGCACAGACGTCCTGGACGAAGCGGACCGCCTATGCCAGGAAATCGCGCGGGAATACCCGCGCTCCCTCATCTTCTGCGGGAAGCTGATCTTCCAGAAGGAAACTCTCTTCGACCGTTTCCTCCATAACGATACCGCCTACGGGCTGCAGCGCCGGCTGCAATTCTCGGGGCTTAACGCGATGGTGCTGCCCGTGCGCGTTCTCTCCCCGACCCCCCAGGCCGCTTGACGGCGCCTCACACAGCGACGAAAACTTCGCCGTTTTCAACCTTGCTGGGATAGGAGCGGATGCGGATATCGGGGTTGCGGGCGTGTGCCCCGGTCGTCACGTCGTATTGCCACCCATGCCAGGGGCAGGTCACCAGATTGCCATCGAGCGATCCTTCCCCTAACGGCCCTCCACGATGCGGGCAAGTATCGTCGAGCGCATAAAACCGTCCTCCCAGATTGAATATCGCGATCTTGCGGCCTTCCAACTCCACCGTTCTCCCGCTCCCGGAGGGGATTTCCGAAGCTCGAGCCGCGCGCGCCCATTTTTCCATGGATTGCCGTGTTATACCGGCCGCCGAGGCCCAGGATAGAAATATCCGGGACCGCGGCGCAAGGGATTTGTTAAAATTCATAATCATGCGGGCCGATACGGCCCCCTCGATGCGTTCGATTCGCCGGCTGCTCCCCTATCTCAAACCCTGCCGCAGCCGGCTTTTGCAGGCATGCGCCCTCATGCTCTGCGTCGCCGCCTTCAACGGGGCGACCCCCTGGCTGCTGCAGCCGATCGTGGATCAGGCGCTCATCCTCAAGAACCCCGGCGTCCTTAATCTGGCCGCGGCGCTCATACCGGTCGTCTTCCTGGTCAAACTCATCTTGTTGTATACCCAAGCCTACCTGACGAGCTATATCGGACAGAAAACCGCCATGGACCTGCGCGGCGATATATTTCGCCGGCTCCACGGGCTTTCGGCCGATTTCTATTGGAGACACCGCTCGGGCGACATCTTATCCCGGATCACCAACGACCTCAACGCGCTCCAATCCGGCCTGCAGTTCATCCCTTTATACGCGGTCCGGGATTCCATGACCGTCCTGGTCCTCATCGGCGTCCTCTTCCATCTCCACTGGAAATTCGCGCTGCTCGCCCTCACCGGCGGCCCGGTCGCCGCGCTCTTTCTTTCCCGGCTCGGGAGGAAATTGCGGGAGGCGGGGCGGCAATCGCAAGGCGTCATGGGAGAGATTTACCAGCGCTTCCACGAAAGCCTGCAGGGCATGACGGTCATCAAGGCCTTCAACTACGAAGAGGGCGCCATCCAGCGCTTCCGCCGGGAGAACTCGGCTTTCTTCGGCCATATCATGCGCTATCTGCGCGCGACGGCGCTGTCCGCGCCGTTGATGGAGTTCCTGGGAAGCCTCATCCTGGGCGCGCTTCTTTATTTCGGAGGCCGCGAGATACTTCGAGGCACGCTGACGCCCGGCGGTTTTTTCGCCTTTCTGGGCTGCTTCTTCTCGGCCTACTCTCCGATCAAGAATCTCGCCGCCATGAATTCCTCCCTTCAGATGTCGCTGGCCTGCGCCGACAGGATATTCATGATCCTGGATGCGCGCCCCACCGTTGCGGACGTCGCCGCGCCGGTCCCCTTTGCGCCCCCGAGGCGCGGCATCGTCTTCGAGGGGGTTTGTTTCCGCTATCCGGAGCGCGAACAGGACGCGCTGGGAAGGCTCGACTGGGTGATCGAGCCGGGCGAGCATGTCGGAATCGTCGGCCCCAGCGGCTCCGGAAAATCCACGTTGATCCATCTGCTGCTGCGCTTCTTCGATCCGACGCAAGGCCGCATCCTGGTGGACGGCGAGGACTTAAGAAGCTTCTCCGTGCGATCCGTCCGGGATCATATCGGCCTGGTCACGCAGGAGCCCTTTCTTTTCGAGGGGGCCGTCGGCGACAATGTCGCGATGGGGCGCCCCCGCGCCTGCGAGAAGGAGATTCTTGAGGCGCTCGAAAACGCGGACGCACGGCGTTTCGTCGAAAGCCTCCCCGGGGGACTCCATGCCTCGGTAGGGGAGCGCGGGGCGAAGCTGTCGGGGGGCCAGAGGCAGCGCATCGCGCTCGCCCGGGCGATCCTGCGCGATCCCCCCATCCTGCTCTTGGATGAGGCCACCTCGAATTTGGACGCGGAAAGCGAGATGAGCATCCAGAGGGCCATCGAGAGGCTCTCGGGCAAGCGCATCATCCTTCAAATCGCGCACCGCCTCCACACCATCCGAAGCGCGGACCGAATCATCGTGCTCAGCGGCGGGAAGATCACGGAATCGGGCTCGCACCAGGACCTGATGAGCCGGCGCGGGCTCTACGCCTATCTTTCGCAGCTGCAGGAGATTGAGCCAGCCTAGCGCCCAGAGAACCAAATCACTGCACGACCAGGGGATCGTTCGGAGCGGTACCTTCCTCAGCGGGACGCTCCTCGCGAGCGGAATTCGAAGGACCGCCCTCCGCGCCCCGCGAGTCCAATTTCAACCAACCCGCCCGTTGCGCCTGCCATTGGGCATAGGCGTCGTTGGCTAAGGCCGCGCGGCCCTGTTCCGTTTCCATTTCGAAATCTTTCAAGCGGGACTGCCTCTGGGCAAAAAATTCCTGCATCTTGCGCTGCTGCTTGTCCTCGAAAGATTTGATTTGGGTGACCTGCAGTTTCTCGAAGTCGGACAACGCGCTCTCGCGGTCCTTCCCGTCCAGGGAGGCCAGGGATTCCAGCGTGTCCAGGCGCTGGCGCGCGATGCGCACCTCGAACAGGCTGCGTTCCTCGAAAACCTTGCTCCAAAACCCGGTCCATAGTTCCGTCTCCCGCGCCATAAAGTCCATACGAGCCTTGTGGTCGCGCTCCAGCTGCGCCTGCCGCTTGCGCAAGAACTCCTCCAGGCGCGCCTGCAGGGTATTGCCGCCGTGTTTCGCCTTGGTCAACGCGGGGCGCGCCGCGGCGGGCGCCGCACGGCGGCCTTTTGCCGCTTTCCGGCGGCTTGGGGAATCCTGGGAGCGCGACCAGAGCGTGCCCGCCGGGGAAAGGAGCAAAACGCACAAAAACGCGACCCACAATTTCTTGGACATGAGACCTCCGGTGACTCGGCGACCGATATTCTACAACATCCGTTTTACAATTCGATTACAAGTTAAAATGGGAAATCCCCTCATCGGGGATTTCCCATTCCCGGGCCGAGGCCCGTGGAGGTTGTTTAGGTAGCCCGCCCAAGCGGGGTCCCTGTGGGTGGGATATACCCCCAATTCGCCGGCAGGTCAAGACCCAATTTTTAAGGGACCATTATTCCATATATTATCTTCTATTGTTTTTAAATACTATGTTGTTGTTTTTACAACAGCATATCTAAATCAGCCCCCGCCGCCGCCTCGTGCCTCTCGTCGACAATCGCCCGTCCTGAACGCACCCGCCCGGCGGGTCGCGCCGGCATCTACATCACCGCACAAATCCGACGAGTCCATATTTTATCATCTACCGGTGAATACCTGGATCGTTTGCGCTGCTACTATGGGTCATAGGACCTATTATGCTTTGGGACCAATGGGCCTGTTCCGTCTTAAAATTTGACAAGAATAAGGGTGGATGTTACACTTATGCGCGCGATGAGCAGGTCGCGCCCTGCCGCGAATACGCGCGCAGGATCCCGGCAATGAGGTCTCGACACCATGGAAAACCGCGCCGCAACGAAGTCCGATAAAATTCAGCTGACGGAGAACCAGCGCAAGGTCATCAAGGACAAATACCTCCGTGATTCCCCCTCCCCCGAGGCGTGGCTGGAGGGCATCGCGCACAATTTGGCCCTGGCGGAAATTCTCTTCCAGCCGCAAGCTCAAGAATGGGGAACCTATAAAGGTATCAGTTCTAAAACCTCCACCGCCTCGGGACCGCAGCACTCCCCCACGCGCCTGTGCCTGCTCCATGAGGGCCTTCAGGATTCTTCCGAGCGAGATTCGAACTTCTCAAAGCTGCTGCGCAACCTCGAATCCATCTACCAAAGCATCCCGCAGGCCCGCGAGACCGTCGACGCGTGGGAGCGACGGTTCTACGCCCTCATGAGCTCCTTCGACTTCCTGCCGAACTCGCCGACTTTGATGAACGCCGGGCGGGAGCTCCAACAGCTCTCCGCCTGCTACGTCCTCCCGGTTCCGGACTCGATGGAGGGCTTCACCAAGGCCGTGGTGGCGCAGTCACTCATCCAAAAGTCGGGCGGCGGCACGGGGTTCGCCTTCAGCCGGCTGCGCCCCAAAGGGGACCCGGTGAAAAAAACCCAGGGTGTGGCGTCCGGAGCGATCTCCTTCATGCAGATCTTCGACAAAATGACCGACGTGGTCAAACAGGGCGGAACGCGGCGCGGGGAGTACATGGGCATCCTCCATTACACCCATCCCGAAATACGCGAATTCATCAGGATGAAGCTCCAACCC